>CAZHLV010000076.1:0-4465 GCA_964533415.1 uncultured Hyphomicrobiales bacterium | reverse complement strand
AGACTCGTTTGAGCCCCCATCCTTGAACTCTGCAAGCCCCGGTACGATATCGTGGATATTCACCTTATACCAGCGAGCGAAATCACTAACCGGTATTGGCCCCAGGGCAATCGGGTGAAAAAAATACCCGTTTTCCGGTGGTTTCGGACGTCATTCCTGCGGAGGCAGGGATCCAAGCCGGGTATCCAGAGATTATAGATATCCCTTTTTGGATTCCTGCCTCCGCAGGAATGACGGTTTTGTTTGGCCCGTTAGGCTAAAAAATACTGATTAAACAGATGGTTATTCGGTTCACTCATATAGTTTGTATCTTTCTTGAGGTTCACCCGATTGCCCTGCGAGGGCAGGGGAAGGCGCTGGTCATCCAGAGAATCATCCTTCAAAATGCCCCGTTTTGTCTTGCGGACGGCAAGGTTTTCATATTTTTTCTGAAAGCTTTTGGCGGGAAAAGGAATTCAATGCAGAGTTGTTGCAAAAACAGGGAGTTGACATATATGCGCGTTTATTTATGTTTCAAGCATAATTAACCGGGGTGGTATATCGGCAATCGGGGCTTTTTCAAGGCCAATACAAGCTCGCATTGAAACCCCAAGCGGAGTTGTAACACTCTTCAATGTCATTTTCAGAACTCGGTCTAAGCCCGAAAGTCATGGCCTCAATCGTAGAGGCCGGTTATGAAAATCCTACGGAGATCCAGAAGCTCGGGATCCCGCCGGCGCTCGCGGGCCGCGATGTTCTCGGACTGGCGCAAACCGGCACCGGTAAAACGGCCGCTTTTGCCTTGCCCATTCTGACCCGGCTGGAAAAGGGCCGGGCGCGGGCGCGTATGCCCCGCTCTCTCATTTTGGAGCCCACCCGCGAACTGGCGGCGCAGGTTGCCGATGCGCTGAATGTTTACGGAAAAAATCACAAGTTGAATGTCGCCCTGCTGATTGGCGGGGTATCCTTTGGCGATCAGGACCGCATTCTCGATCGAGGCGCCGATATCGTCATCGCCACGCCGGGCCGCCTGCTGGATCATTTCGAGCGCGGCAAGCTGATGATGAGCGCCATCGAGATGATGATCGTGGACGAGGCCGACCGGATGCTGGACATGGGCTTTATCCCGGATATCGAACGGATCTTCAAGCTGACGCCATTCACCCGCCAGACTCTGTTCTTTTCCGCCACCATGCCGTCGGAAATCAGCCGGATCACCAACACGTTCCTGCACAATCCGGTCAAGGTCGAGGCATCCAAGCCAAGCTCGACAGCTGCAACGATCGAGCAAAAACTGCTGCCGGTTTCCAACAAGCCGGCGGAAAAACGCGCCGCCTTCCGCCGCCTTTTGGCCACTCAGGATGTCAGCAACGCGATTGTTTTTTGCAATCGCAAGCGTGATGTCGGCGTTCTTGAGCGTTCCATGAAAAAGCATGGTTACAAGGTGGTCTGCCTGCATGGAGACATGGACCAAAGCGCCCGCATGGCGGCCTTGGCGGCTTTCCGGGATAATGAGATCACCTATCTCGTGGCCTCCGATGTGGCTGCCCGCGGACTGGATATTCCTTCGGTCTCCCATGTTTTCAACTACGATGTGCCAAGCCATGCCGAGGACTATGTCCACCGGATCGGGCGCACCGGCCGGGCCGGGCGCAAGGGCCATGCTTTCTCGCTGGTGATGCCGGCGGACAAGAAGTATCTTGGCGCGATTGAGAAGCTGATTGGCCAGACTATTCCCTGGGTGGAAAAAGACCAGGCCGCCAAACCCGAAACCACGGAGAAGGCCGCATCTGAAAAACCGGGAAACACCAAAGAACCTGAAAGCGCCGAAAACGCTGGAAAACCTGGAAAAACCGGGAAATCGGAACAAAAGCGCAGTTCACGAACCCGCCAGCCACGCCGCACATCACGAAAAGAATCTGCCAGTAATGGCTCCCGGAACAATAATTCTGGCAAACCGGTCACCGGCCTGGGCGATCATGTTCCGGCCTTTTTGCTGCGTTCTGCACGCGAAAGCTGATTTGCTTCGGATATCCCATAAATTATATGTATTTCCAATATTTGTTTACGTTACTGTAACTCCCGCTTGCTAGGTTTTCCGGGACGTTGATCGTTTGCTGTTTTGCTGCCTGGCGGGAGACGGGACCGATCTGGAGGAGAAGGGTTGAGGGAGAGTTTCCGTGAGCGTGAATGAAGATTACGAGCGCACCTTGAGTTATGCACGTCAGGCCATGTCCTTGATGGAAAAAAACCTGACTCCCGCAACTCCGCAGAATTTCGAACTTTGGTATAACTATGCCCTGGGGCAGGACAAGAATCTCATTAACGCCATCAACGAGGCGATCAGCAATTCTGAATATCTTGACCCGGACGATGCCTGTCAGATTTACAATGCGCATATCAATGACAATCTGATCGGGGAGAAGGTTGATGAACTGAGCTCCCAGATGGGGCTTGAGGCCGAACAACTGACCGCCATGATCCAGGCTTCCGTCGGTGTTACCAGCTCATACGGCGATTCCATGGAAGATATCTCTGGAAAGCTGGAGAATATCAAGAACCCGAAACAGCTTAAAGCGCTCATGGGGACCATATTGACAGCAACCCGGGATATGGAAAGTACCACGCGCGAGCTTGAGGAGAAGCTCGAAGAATCCAAGCGCAAGATCGAGGAGCTGAACAGCAATCTCGATGAAGTCCGCTCAGAATCACGCACCGATGCGCTGACCGGCATCGACAACCGCAAGAGTTTTGATGAACAGATTATCTTGAAGACCAATCAGGCCAAGGAAACCGGGCAGGAACTTTGCCTTCTGCTTGGCGATATTGATTTCTTCAAGAAATTCAATGACACCTACGGGCACCAGACCGGTGACCAGGTCCTTCGCCTGGTCGCCCACTCGATCAAGAGCAATGTAAAGGGCCGGGATGTGGCGGCTCGTTACGGCGGCGAGGAGTTTACCGTCATCCTGCCCCAGACCAATCTGCGCGATGCGGTCAAGCTTGGCAATTATATCCGTGAGACCATCCAGGCCAAGGAGCTGGTGAAACGCTCGACAGGTGAGAGCCTGGGAACGGTCACCATGTCATTTGGCGCGGCGCGCTACATCCCCGGCGAGCCGCCTTCAGAACTCATCAAGCGCGCCGATGCCTGCCTTTATGCCGCCAAGCATGCAGGCCGCAACCGCGTGAAAGCCGAAACCGATACGGACATTGATATGTCCATGGTTGCCTGACCTGCACCCTTTGCAATTCCGGCAGAACCCGTCAGTTTTCAATCAACTCCGCCTTGACCGGAGCAATGGTTACCGATTCGCCGCAACCGCAGGCGCTGGTTTCATTGGGATTATTGAACACGAACCCCGATGAGAGCTTTTCTTCCTTGTAATCCATCCGGGTGCCAAGCAGGAACATGATCGCCTTGGGATCGATCAGGATCTTTACCCCCTGATCCTCGATCACCTCGTCATGCGGCTCAATGGATTTGGCATATTCCATGGTATAGCCCATCCCGGCGCAGCCGCTGTTCTTGACGCCAACCCGAAGTCCGGCAATCTCGTTGCCGGATTTTTCAATAATGGCGCGCAGCCGGGCAGCCGCAGCCTCGGTGAGGGTAACGGCCTTGGGGCGTGGTCTTGAGGTTTGGTTCATATCCGTTTCTCCTATATCAGGTTAAGCTGAACCCGCGCCTCGTCCGACATGCGGCTCATCTCCCATGGCGGATCAAAAACAAGCGAAACATTGACATCGCTGACCCCTTCCACGGCGCGCACTGCCTGATCCACCCACATAATCATGTCTCCGGCCACCGGGCAGCCCGGCGCGGTCAGGGTCATCTCGATCTCGACCTTGCCGCCATCTTGAATATCCACCTTGTAGATGAGGCCCAGCTCGTAAATATCAACCGGGATTTCCGGATCATAGACCGTCTTGATAGCCGCGATGATGCGTCCTGCCAGCTCATCCACCTGTGTCTTGCTCAAGGTTTCCGAAGGGGGAAGGCTTGCTGAGGCATCACCTTGCTGTGTCTCTTCACTCACGTCGATGGTATCCCTGTTTTGATTCATCACTCTAGTATCCTCTAGGAGAAAAAACGGACACAGGAAATCAGCGATTGCTCGAGAGCATCCACATCTTCCCTCGTGTTGTACATGGCAAAAGATGCCCGGCAGGTGCTGGTTACCCCGAAACGCTGCAACAACGGCTCGGCGCAATGGGTCCCGGCGCGCACCGCAACGCCGGACCGGTCAATGATGGTGCTGATATCATGGGCATGAACGCCCTCCAGTTCAAAGGACAAGATTGCCCCCTTGCCCGGCGCTTCGCCGATGATGCGCAAGCTGTTGATGCTTTTCAGCCTGTCGGTGGCATAGTCGAGCAAATCCGCCTCATGGGCGGCAATGGCGTCACGGCCAACGCTGCGCATATACTCCAGCGCAACCCCGAGGCCGACCGCCTTGACAATCGCCGGCGTGCCCGCCTCGAA
>CAZHLV010000075.1:0-7896 GCA_964533415.1 uncultured Hyphomicrobiales bacterium | reverse complement strand
GATGAATTTTGCCAGTGATAATGTTGACGGAGTGCACATTGCAATCATGGAGGCGCTCTCCCGGGCAAATGCCGGGGCCGCTGCCGCCTATGGGGCCGATGAGATCAACCGGCGGGTGGAAAAACGCTTCAACGAGGTGTTTGAGCGCGAGGTCCGGGTTTTCCTCGTCACCACCGGTACCGCCGCCAATGCGCTGATTCTCTCGGCGCTCACCCCGCCTTACGGGGCTGTCTTTGCCCATTCCCATGCCCATGTAATGGTGGATGAATGCGGCGCGCCGGAATTTTTTACCAATGGTGCAAAAATGATCGGGCTTGAAGGGGCAGGGGGCAAGATCACCCCCGCCATGGTAGAGGCCAAAATCGCTGGCTTCATTCGCGCTGAGCATGACCCAAAACCGGCCGCCATATCCATAACCCAACCCACCGAGCTGGGAAGCGTCTATACGCTTGATGAAATTAGCGCCTTTGGCAGGCTGACGCGGGACAAGGGGCTGAAACTTCACATGGACGGCGCACGCTTTGCCAATGCGCTGGTTACCCTTGACTGCACTCCGGCCCGGATGAGCTGGAAATGCGGTGTTGACGCGTTATCCTTCGGGATCACCAAGAACGGCGCCATGGGGGTTGAAGCGGTGGTCTTTTTTGATGCCGGCCTTGCCGCTGATTTTGAATACCGGCGTATGCGCGCCGGGCAATTGCTCTCCAAGAACCGCTTCATGGCGGCGCAGGTTGAGGCTTATCTGGAAAATGATCTGTGGCTTGAAAATGCCGCCCATGCCAACCGGCAAGCCCGGAAGCTGGCTGAAGAACTGGGCGCGATCAGCTCTGTCCGCCTGGTAGTTCCGTGCGAGGCCAATGCGGTCTTTGCCGTGATCCCGTATTCAATGTTCGATAATCTGCGAGCCGGAGGGGCGATTTTTCATGACTGGATCGCCAGCAGCACCGATGCAGAACCTGCCGGTGCGGGGGAAATCATGATTAGGCTGGTAACGTCTTTTGCAACATCAGATCAGGATGTGGACAAATTCGTGGCGCTCGCCAAAACTTGTTAGCAGTTCAAAAGGCTCAGGCTTCCTTGTCGACGAGAAGGCCTTTTCCCATGTTCAGGGACTTGGCCAGGTGGATCATCTCTTCAGAAGGAACCTGGCGGATAACCTCGCCGGTCTTTTTCATCACGGTCTGGAAGATGATTCGACCGGTATCGTCGTCCCGGTCTACTTTCAGTTTCGTGCCCATGTCGAAGGAATCCGAGACAATCTCGATCAGGGTCTTTTCATCCTGAAACGCGGATTTCTCATCGGCCCTGTCCAGTGTTTCTTTTTCTTCGGCGGCTGGCCGCGAAGATTCGGCGTCTTTTGGTTTAAACGGGGCATTCTTGCCCGGTGAAGGTTTATGTTCAGCAGCACTTGACGAACGTTCCGGCGCCTTGACGGGGGCGACCGGCTTGGAAACGCTCACAGGGGCTGGCTGTGCTATTGCGCTGCTGATACCCGATAAATTCGTGGTATCCATTTTCTATTCCTCGCTGCGTTGGGTCCTTTCTGGGAACCAGGACAGAAATAAGTTCTGACCCAGCGATGATTGTACGCAACAGGAATGAATCGCCGGTAAAGAGTAATGGTAAAAGATATGTTAACGCGCGATCTTTATATTTTGCTGTCAAATGCAATAGCAGCGGGGCTGTGAGGGCGTTGACGCGGCGGCTCTGCGCCCGCGCCATAAGTGGTCGGTCCACCGCTCATTTGCGAGGCTTTAAACGCGATGCGCTTGGTAATGCTTTCGGCAACCGCCAGTTCCGCTTCCAGGGATCGGGCATTCTCGGCAATGATCTGGTCAAGCCCTTCAAGATCCCGGCGCAAGCGCGTCAACGGCACCGGGGTGAGGCGGCTGAGGGTCATGGCTTCATTGCGCAGCAGCACTATATCGCTCTGAAAGGTCTGGCTCAGCCGGGTTTTGTCACCTTGTAATTGCGTGATTTCTTTCAGCTTGTGCTTTTTCACGAAAGCCGTTTCCTTTTCCAGAATCGATTTTAACCCGCGAATGGTCCCCGCCATGCGGCTGCAAAATTTTTCGGCCCGTTCCGGGTCATCAAGGTTGGTAGTGGACAGCTTGCTCATTGGACCTCCTGAAGGGTAAGGATTTCACGATACACATGATCGGCCAGGCCAATGCCGCCTGATTTCGACATTTCGCTGGAATATTCATCAAGCAGCATGGAGCGGAAGATCTCTTCTCCCGTGCCGCCGCCAAACGGAGCCTCGGTTTTCAGGCCGGAAAACATCTGCTCCAGATACGTGGTGAGGAAAACCTGCTCAAATTCCTCCGCCGCCTTGCGGGCTGCTTCCTTGTCCGCGGTCATCACCGGGCGTGAAGGGGTCACCCTGGAAGAGGGCAGGGCAATATCAAGCGGGGTCATTACATGGTCTCCACTTCAGCCTGCAAGGCGCCGGCCGCCTTGATGGCTTGCAAAATGGCGATCATGTCGCGCGGGCCAACACCCAGCGCGTTCAGCCCGTCAACCAGTTTTTGCAAGGAAACCCCGCGGCGCAGCACCGCCAGCTTCTTGTTGTTTTCATCATCAACAGAAATCGAAGTCCGGGGAAGGATCACTGTCTTCCCGTCACTGAAAGGCGCCGGCTGGCTGGGAAAGGGGGTTTCGGTCACCGAAACCGTCAGGTTGCCCTGGGCAATCGCCACTTCGCTCACCCGCACCCGGCTTCCGATCACGATAATCCCGGAGTTTTCATCTATAACCACCTTGGCCACCTGATCCGGCTCAATGCGCAGTTGTTCAATATCCGTCAGCAGGCTGACGATATTTTTCCGGTACCCGCGCGGGATTCTCAGCCGTATGGTTTTTGGGTCTGTAGCCTTGGCGGTCCGGACCCCCAAGAAGGTGTTGATTGCCACGGCAACCCGGCGGGCCGTTGTCAGGTCCGGGTTGCGCAGGGAAAGCCGCAAGCTGCGCATTTTGGAGAGGTTAAATTTTACTTCCCGCTCGATCAGTGCGCCATTGGCAATGCGTCCCACGGTTGGCACGCCCCTGGTAATGGAGGCCGCGGCTCCTCCGGCGGAAAATCCGCCCACGGCAACCGAGCCTTGCGCCACTGAATAAACCTCGCCATCAGCGCCCATCAACGGGGTGACCAGCAAGGTTCCCCCTTGCAAGCTCTTGGAATCGCCCAGTGCACTTACCGTTACATCCATGCGCGTGCCCTGCGTGGCAAAGGGGGGCAGGTTGCCCGTCACCATCACCGCCGCTACATTTGACGTACTGAGCTTAGCATCGCGCGTGTTCACCCCCATGCGCTCCAGCATGGCTTGCAGGCTTTGCAGGGTAAACGGGGATTTTCCCAGCGTATCGCCCGTGCCATTCAAGCCAACGACCAGGCCATAGCCTACAAGCTGGTTCTCGCGAATGCCTTCAAAATCTGCCAGATCCTTGATTCGCGAGGTCGCCTGAACCGGCCCGAACCAGATCATGCTCACCAGCAGCAGGCAAAAGCCTGAGACGATACCGGGTGCTGATTTTTGCATTATTTATTCCTGATTACATGGATCATATTTGCATCTGCGATCAGGTGTTGCAAAAGTCGCGCCAGAGATGAATTGTTCTAGTTGTTTGAATTGTAAGGGAAAATAAAATGTGCCCGCGCGCCTTGAGTGCTGGTCCGGGGGTGTTTTTGCCGGACTGGGCAATTCTTGCCGGTTTTAACGCGCTATTAACCATAAACGCGCAAGCTGCGAGGTGAAGATGAAAGCGGCAATTTAGACAGGTTTTCCCCGATATGCGTGTTTCTGGATCATCTGCGGGCAACCGCATTGCGAGCGCCAAAAAGGGAAAACGTTCAAGCGGTAAGTCTTCTGGATTTTCCCTGGCGAAGCTATCGAGAAGTGATACGCCCCAGCCATCCGCCGAGGTAAGCGGCACCGGCAGCATCAACAATATTGATGCCCTGCTGGCCCTTCAAGCTGCCCCTGATCCACTGGAGAAGCGCAAGAAGGCCCTCCGGCGCGCCGATGATATGCTTGATATTCTTGAAGATCTCCGTATCGGCCTGTTGAATGGACAGATATCGGAAACGCGCCTGAAACAATTGGCGCACCTGGCCTCGAAACATCACGGCCTGGCCACCAATACCAGGCTGGCAGATGTTCTGGATAGCATAGAACTGCGCGCACAGGTCGAACTGGCCAAGCTGGGCCGCTAGATCAACATCAGGTCGGGCCGGAATCAACAGCTCACTTCCCTGGAATTGCAAGAATCCAAGAAACAACAGGGCAATCGGGTGAAAAAGCACCCGTTTTCCGGTGGTTTTAGGACAATTCCTGCGGAGGCAGGGATCCAAGCCGGGTGCCCAGAGCTTATAGGTATCCCTTTTTGGATTCCTGCCTCCGCAGGAATAACGGTTTTGTTTGGCCGTTAGGATAAAAAATACTGATTAAACAGATGGTTATTCGGTTCGCTCATGAAATTTGCATCTTTCTTGAGGTTCACCCGATTGCCCTGCAAGAAACAACCCTTGGTATTGCGATTGGGGCAAACTCGGATTATAAAGCCTCAAAATGACTCCGAAGGCAGAGCGCGAGCGAAGAAAATGAGCACAGATACTTCGAATGATAACAAGGCGATCATCCTGAATCAGGATGAGCCTTTTATGAACGACCGGCAAAAAGATTATTTCCGCAACAAGCTGATCGCGTGGAAGGAAGAGATCCTGCGCGAAAGCCGTGACACCCTGCAACATTTGCAAGAGAGGCGGGGCAATCACCCCGACATGACCGACCGGGCAACATCTGAAACCGCCCGTTCGCTTGAACTCCGCACCCGGGACCGCCAGCGCAAGCTGATTTCCAAGATCGACGCCGCCATCAAGCGCATAGATGAAGGCACCTATGGCTATTGCGAGGAGACCGGTGAACCGATTAACTTGAAACGCCTTGATGCCCGCCCGATCGCCACCTTGAGCATCGAAGCCCAGGAACGCCACGAACGCCGCGAACGGGTTTACCGATCCGATTAAAACAGGCATGCTATAGAGCCTGTTGAACGCCTTTTACGAGTTGTGTTCGTACCGCTCGGGAGGGAGCAGGTGAAAGTCATCATCACCCTCCTGCCCTTGGCGCCGGGAATATAACAAGGAACGGGTAATAATGGGAAATATCCATATTTTTTGTCGTATTTCCTTTGGATTTGCCACGCTTTTTGCAATTTTATCCGCTGTTTTGATTATCGCGATCCTTGTCTATCTTGGGCAAAACAGTACCGGGCACACCAGCGTACAGCCTTATCTCGGGCTTGGAATTTTTATTCCTGCCCTGCTTTTCGGGGCAATTTCAGCAAGACTTAACAGGGGCTCGCCGGGCAAATACAATGTCAGTCTTGTGGCTTTCGCTTTGGGCGGTCTCGGTGCGCTTTTCCTTGTCTATCTCGATTTCAGCAATACGCTTTTGTATTATGAAGAGTGGCTGAAACGAGGACTGCTCTGATCCTGGATCAAGCAGATAGAGCAACGATAGAGCGTTCACTTGAACGCGCGTTGCTCTAGAAAGGCAACAGGATATCGAGAACCTGCTGGCCATATCTGGGCTGTTGTACATCCGTGATCTGGCCGCGGCCACCATAGGAGATGCGCGCTTCGGCAATCTTGGAGCTTTCAATGGTGTTGCTGGCGGAAATATCCTCTGGCCGCACAACGCCGGCGACGATCAATTCGCGCACTTCAAAATTCACCCTGACCTCTTGCTTGCCCTCGATCACCAGGTTGCCATTTGGCAAAACCTGGGTAACAACGGCGGCCATGGTCACGGTCAGGGTTTCCTTGCGGTCAACCTTGCCTTCACCTTCAGATTTCGAGGTCGAATCGGTTTTGGCCAAGGGGTTTAACGCGGCCCCGCCGGGCAGCAGGTGAAGCGCCGCCTTGCCAAAGCCTGCCAGGGACGTGATGCCGGATTCTTCGGCGTTGTTGCGCGTCCGGGTGGTTTTGTTATCGATCTTGGCATTGTCGGTAATGCGCACATTCACGGTGAGAATATCGCCGATGCGCCGCGCCCGCTGATCCTTGAAAAACGCCCTTGCTCCCGAACGCCACAAGGAGTTGGGTTCATGCACTGAACCGGTGATAACCGGCATTGGCATGCGCACCGGTTTATAGCCCGGTTTTTCTTTCGGGCTTTCAATTGCCGAAAGGGCAGGGGGGCGGCCAACATTTTTCAATCGTTCCATGGAACCGCAAGCCGATAAGGCGGTCAGGGGAATCAGCGCCAGGGCTATCCCGGCTTTTTTCTTGTTCATGATTATCTCTCCCCCTTTCGCCGGGTCACATTCATCGCCACCTGTTCGCTGGCCACTGCGGCGCTCACAAGTGGTGATACCGTGTCTCGGGCAATCACCTTGACCTGGATGATGCGTTTGGAGCGGACATTCAAAACATCAATGACATCGCCCCGCGCCCCGCTGGATAGCGCTTTGCCCTTGGTAGTCAGGGCCAGGCCGGGGGTTTTGTAAATAATGCTGACAAGGGCGTTTCGCCTGACGATCTGCGGAGGTTCTATGTCCCGTTTGAAAAGAGCAACCCCGGCGCGTAAATTGCGCTTTGCCGCCATCCCGATTACATCGGCGGCCCGCCGCAGGGGCGCCCGGTTGAGAGCCCTGAGCGGGATACCCTTGGCGCCCAGGTCATCAAGAGTGATAATCCCCCCCCGGTTTACCGGATGAATCAGGACCGGAACCTTCAAGGTCTGGATAGCCCGGCCCGAATAATAAAACCGGCGGGCCGGCAGCCCCTCCTCGACAGTGGCCCTGACCAAGGCAGTGAAGCGCCCGCTATCGATGTCATAATTGACGTTGTCAACTTTCAACCGGGGCGAGCTTTCCAGCGGCAGGTGAATAGGTGAGGGGGGCTTGGAAAACCGCAGTTTCAGGGAAATCTCATCATCGGGCGGCAAAGAGGTTTCCACCAGTTTACGGCGTATTGAAGCCGTTATGTCGGCCGATGATATAACCCGGCTCTGGCGGGAAATATTGATCCGTGGCAGGTGATCGGGGTTTTTCCATTCCAGGCCGTGTTTTCGCGCTGCTTCGGCCAGCCGCTGGGCGCGGATATATCCGGTCTTGCCCGGTGCCGGGGCGCGAAACACGGCAATCTCCGATTTCGATCCGGCATTTTCAAACAAATCTCCAAGGGTAATCAACACGCTGCTGACTTCGACATAAGGCCGCGCAACCAGTTCTGGCGTATGCGGTTGATTCTGGGCCAGAAGCCCTTCCGGCCACGCCGCACCAAGTAACCCTGCAAAAAGAATGATGATTTGTACTGTTTTACGCATGGGAGTCTATCTCATCAACGCTTCAGATTGGCGGTTGTGGACATCATTTCATCAGAAACCGTGATGACCTTGGTGTTCATCTCATAGGCCCGTTGGGCCATGATGAGATCGGAAATTTCAGACACCGAGTTAACGTTGGATTGCTCCAGATATCCCTGGAGCATGTTTCCGAAACCCGGATCTCCGGCAGCCCCGGTATTGGGTGAACCGCTTGAAGGGGTTTCCAGGAACAGGTTGTCGCCAATGGCTTCAAGGCCGGCATTATTGGCAAAACGGGCCAGCTCGATCTGCCCGGCGCTCTGGGGTGTGGTCTGGTTATCCAGCAAGACCTCCACCGTGCCCTCGGCATTGATGGAAATGGAACGGGCGTTAGAAGGAATGGTAATGGTTGGTTTCACCGTATAGCCGTCAATGGTCACCAGAGTTCCGCTGGCATTGCGCGCGAAGGAGCCATCACGGGTATAGGCGGTGCGGCCATCGGGCATCTCGATCTGGAAAAAGCCATCGCCGCGAAGCGCCACGTCGAGATCCTTTTCCGTGCGGATCGGCGTTCCCTGGGTCATGA
>CAZHLV010000074.1:0-12912 GCA_964533415.1 uncultured Hyphomicrobiales bacterium | reverse complement strand
CGCTGGCGGAAACTTCAATCCTGGTGGAGGATTTCATCCCGGACCGCTTTGAGTTTTCATTAAGCAGCGCGGCAAAATGGCTTTTGCCGGATCAGGATATTCCGCTCAAAATTTCCGGGCGCTTTTTGTATGGGGCGCCGGCGGCCGACATGCGTTTGAGTGGGGATGTCCGCATATATTCGACACGCACTCTTCCCGGATTTGATGGCTACAGTTTCGGGCTGGCGGATGAAGAAAGACAGGATGAGAGATATCCGCTTGAGAACCTGCCCCGGACGGATGCTTCAGGAGCGGCAGTAGTCAGGGTGAGAATCGCGGATCTGCCGATAACGAGCGGTCCGCTCAAGGCACGGATTTCGGTCCGCATGAGCGAAGCGGGCGGACGGGCCGTTGAGCGCGTCCTGAACCTGCCGGTGAAGCCGCAAAATCCCATGATCGGGATCAAGCCGCTGTTCAAGGATGAACTTGTGGGCGAAGGCGAGATGGCCAGGTTTGATGTTCTTGCGGTTGGCGCAGACGGCAAGGCGCGGGCCATGAACGGTCTCAAATGGGAGCTTGTCAAGCTGGAGCGCTCTTTCCAGTGGTATCGCAGTGACGGGGAATGGAACTATGAATCCGTTGAATTCACCAAGCGGGTTGCCAATGGGGTTCTTGATGTCGGCGCCAATGGGGCGGCGCGCATAGAAGCCAAGGTGGATTGGGGCTCTTACCGGCTGGAAATCAGTAGCGGGGATGAGGACGGTCCCGCTTCAAGCCTTGCTTTCTCCGCCGGGTGGTATTCGGCTGATGCAAATGCCGATACGCCCGACTTCCTGGAGGTTGCGCTGGATAAGCCGGTTTACCGGGCCGGGGATGTCGCGAGGGTCAAGCTGTCGCCGCGATATGACGGCATGGCGCTGGTGACGGTAATGGGCGAGCGGCTCCTGGCCATGAAGATGGTCAAGGTTACAAAAGGAAATTCGGAAGTTGACTTTACCGTGGGCAAGGACTGGGGGGCAGGGGCTTATGTAACCGCAACCTTGTACCGGCCCATGGATGCTGTGCATTCGCGCAATCCGGCCCGGGCCATTGGCGTGAGCTGGCTGAAGGTTGACAATTCGGCTCGCACTATCGGCATTACATTTGATTTGCCGGAGAAATTCCGCTCCGGCAAGCCCTTGAACCTGCCGGTTTCTCTTTCGGGCCTGGAAGCGGGCGAGGAGGCTTATGTCACGGTGGCGGCGGTGGATGTAGGGATTCTCAACCTGACCGGTTTCAAGCCACCGGCCCCGGAAGCGTGGTATTTTGGCCAGCGTGAACTGGGCATGGAGATTCGCGATCTTTATGGCCGCCTGATTAATGGCATGCTCGGTGTGCGGGGCAAGATCCGTACTGGCAGCGGCGAGGATGAGGGGGAAGAAATGTCCATGCAGGGGACCCCGCCGGCGCAAAAACCGGTGTCGCTGTTCTCCGGCATTGTCAGGGTCGGTGATGACGGCAAGGCCGTGGTTACGCTTGAAGTTCCCGAATTTAACGGTTCCTTGCGTCTCATGGCGGTGGCCTGGAGCAATACCCGGCTTGGCCATGCGACCAGGGATCTGATCGTGCGGGACCCGGTGGTGATAACCGCTTCTTTGCCGCGCTTCCTGGCGCCGGGAGATGCAAGCCGGTTGTTGCTTGAGATCACCAATACCGATGGTCCTGCCGGGATCTATACGCTTGATTTGCAGATGCCGCCACAGCTTGGCCTTTATGAGCAAAAGACCTCGTGGAGCGTGAATCTGGCGAAGGGGGGTAAATCCAGCCTGTTCATCCCCTTCTTCTCGCGGCAGGTTGGCGTGGGCAAGATCCTTCTTCGCCTGCATCATGCCAGCGGCGTGGATGTCTCCCGGAAACTGGCCTTTGGGGTGCGCGCCGCCCAGCCGGTTTCAAACAAGCGCATCGTGCTGCCGCTGCCGCCGCAGGGGCAAGGTGATATTTCGCTGAACGCCAATATGCTGGCCGGTTTGCGGCCTGAAACGGCGGCCATGTCGGTGAGCATTTCGCGCATTGGCCAGCTTGATCTTCCCGGGCTTCTGGCCGGGCTGGATCGATATCCTTATGGCTGCACGGAGCAGGTTACCAGCCGCGCCCTGCCATTGCTGTATCTGGGCGACGTGGCAAAATCGGCGGGGCTTGAAACCGAGACGCCAAACCGCGAGCGCGTTCAAAAGGCCATAGACAAGGTCTTGACGCGGCAGGATTATTCAGGCGGCTTTGGTCTATGGCGGCCTGATTCGGACAATCTGTGGCTTTCTGCCTATGTCACCGATTTTCTCACCCGGGCCCGGGAACAAAACTATTCGGTGCCCTTTGAAGCTTTCGAGAAGGCTTTGAGCAATCTGGAAAACCAGGTTTCCTATAACCGCAAGATCCGCAACCAGGGCCGTGATATCGCCTATGCGCTATATGTTCTGGCGCGTAATGGCCGGGCCTCGCTGGGGGATTTGCGTTATTTTGCCGATTCGCGTCTTGAGGCGTTTACCTCGCCCATGGCGCGGGCCCAGCTTGGCGCGGCGTTTACCTATTTTGGCGACAAGATGCGGGCAACCAGGATGTTCAGGGCGGCCATGGCGCTGTTGCCTTCGGCAAAAGCCGATCCCCTGCGGTCGGATTTTGGCTCGCGTTTGCGCGATGTCGCGGCGGTTATGGCATTTGATGCGCAGAGCTCTCCACCGCTGGTTCCGCTGGGGCCATTGATGCAGCGGCTCAAACAGCGCCGCGCTGAGACGCCGAGTGCCAGCACCCAGGAAAAAGCCTGGCTGCTACTTGCCGCCCATGCCCTGCTGAAGGGTGATGAAACGATCGCCCTGCGGATCAATGGAGAAACAAAAAACGGGCATTTGTTTGCCCGCTATCCTTCATCCATCTTGGCCGGCAAGCCCCTGAATATCGTCAATGGGGGGAGCGAGCCTCTGGAGGCTGTTGTGACCTTGACCGGGATTCCGATCCGGCCTGAACCGGCGGGGGGTAACGGTTTTCGTATTGAGCGGTTCTATTACAACCTGAAAGGCGAGAAGGTTTCCACGGCGGCCCTGCAACAAACCCGGCGCTTGATCGTGGTGCTCAAGGTACATGAGGAAAAACCGGCAAAATCCCGGCTTCTCGTGGTGGACCGCCTGCCTGCCGGGCTTGAGATCGACAACCCGTCACTGGTCACCAGCGCTTCGCTGGAAGGCTTTGACTGGTTGCCCAGGTCCGACGAGACGGCGCACCGCGAATTTCGCGATGACCGTTTCGTGGCGGCGGTTGAGCGGTCACCTGATGACGGGCGTGATTTTACCCTTGCCTATATGGTGCGGGCGGTCTCGCCGGGCAGTTTCGTGAACCCGCCGGCGGTGGTTGAGAACATGTACAAGCCCCATCTCAATGCCAGGACCGCCACGGGGCGTATCGAGATCAAGGGAGTCAGGCGCTGAGGACAATGGGCAAACAGCATCCGGGGGGCGTCCGGCGACGCCTTGCCCTGATCCGCTGGCTTGCGGTTTCAGGGATGGGACTGCTGTTTGCCGTCCTTGCCGGGGCATGGGGGCTTGACCGGGCCTTTCCGCCGCCGCTTGAAGTGACGGATGAGGTTTCTGTGGTGGTTCTTGACCATCAAAACCGCTTGCTGCGCCCCTTTACCATCCATGATGGCCGTTGGCGCTTGCCGATCAGGCTGGAGGATGTGGACCCGCGTTTTCTCGCCATGCTTGTGGCTTATGAAGACCGGCGATTTTACCGGCATTTCGGGGTTGATCCGCTGGCCATGCTGCGGGCGGCTGGGCAGTGGCTAACCAATGGACGGATCATCTCGGGCGGCTCCACCTTGACCATGCAGCTTGCCCGGCTGATCGAGCCGCGCGGCGGGCGTTCGCTGGGGGCCAAGGCGAGGCAGATCTTCCGCGCCTTCCAGATCGAGGCGCGGCTGGGCAAGAAACAGATCTTGCAGCTTTACCTGACCATGGCGCCGTATGGAGGTAACCTGGAAGGGGTGCGGGCGGCGTCCCTTGCCTATTTTGGCAAGGAACCGGGGCGGTTGAGCGTGGCTGAGGCGGCGCTGCTCACTGCCTTGCCGCAATCGCCCGAGGCGCGGCGGCCGGACAAACATCCCGGCGCGGCGCGAGCGGCGCGTCGTCGGGTGTTGAACCGGATGGCAGGGCTCGGGGTTATCCCGGCGCAGGATGTAGCGGCGGCGCGGGCTTCGGCCTTGCCGCAAGGACGGCGCGGCATGCCGGTGCTGGCGGCGCAACTGGCGCGCCGGGTGGTGCGAGGTTCTCCGGAAACGGACCGTTTTGTCCTGAGCCTTGATGCTCCGCTTCAGGCGGCGCTGGAAAATATCGCCAGGCGCCATGCCCGGCGCCTGGGGCCACGTATTTCGGTGGGAATTATAGTGGCTGAACATGCCAGCGGCGCAGTTCTGGCGCGGGTCGGGGCGGCGGATTTTACCGATCCCAGGCGGGCCGGTTCCGTGGACATGACCCTGGCAGTGCGCTCGCCGGGTTCGGCGCTCAAGCCGCTGATCTACGGGATGGGCTTCGAGGCAGGGCTGGCGCATCCACAAACCCTTATTGATGATTCCCCGCTTGATTTTGATGGCTATGCGCCGCGCAATTTTGACATGGCCTATCATGGCCCCTTAACGGTGCGCGAGGCGCTGGAGCGCTCGCTGAATGTTCCGGCGGTCAGCATGCTGGACGCAGTTGGCCCGGCCCGTTTCATGGCGCGGCTCGAGCGGGCCGGGATAAAGGCGCAGTTGCCGCGGGACAAGACCCCGTCCTTGGCCATTGCGCTTGGCGGGGTCGGGGTTTCCCTTGAAGGGCTGGTGCGCCTTTACGGCGCCCTGGCGCGTGAAGGCGAGGCTTTTGATTTGCATGACCGGCTTGTTTTTTCTGCCGATTCAGGGGGGATGTCGGCTGGGGGGCGGCTTCTTGAGCCTCTGGCAAGCTGGTATGTCAGTAATATTCTTTCCGGCACACCGCCGCCGCGCCATGGGCTCAAGGGCAAGCTTGCGTATAAAACCGGCACCTCTTACGGTTACCGTGATGCCTGGTCGATTGGTTATGATGGGCGCTATGTGATCGGTGTCTGGGCGGGGCGGCCTGATGGATCATCTGTGCCCGGTCTTACCGGGCGCAAGGCAGCGGCGCCGATATTATTCGAGAGTTTTGCGCGGGTGGCCGGCTCGGCCTACACGCCCTTGCCAAATGCGCCCGAAGGCGTGCTCGTGGCGACCAATGCCGGTTTGCCTCCGACCTTGCAACGTTTTCGCCATGGCCGCCATGCCCGCTCGATTGCCCGGAAAAAGGGCGGGCATCAGCTCGATATCACCTATCCGCCTGATCGGGCCCATGTTGACCTGGGACTGGCCACACCGGAAAACAGCATGCCTTTGATTGTCAAAATCAATGGTGGAACCCCGCCCTATACATGGTTTGCCAATGGCGCATTCATTGCCCGGGTGGCGCATCGGCGGGTGCTTAACTGGAAACCGGACAGCCGGGGATTTTCCTCTCTGACCGTGACCGATTCGGCGGGGAATTCCGATACGGTATCGGTGCTCCTGGAATAGGAAATGCGTGAAATCGTGTTTCGGTACATCGGGAAGGGATTGACAATTAGTTAGCAAGTGATAACTAACTATAGCGCTTCCGGGAAAATGGGAACCGGTTTTTACGATAAGAAGTGCGGAAAAAACAAGGAGTCAGAGCCTGGTTTTGATTCTATCAAAACCGGAAACGCTTAATTGTCTGACCAAACTGATGAGGAAAAAAGAATGTGCAAATTTTGCTGGGGATTGAGCGTGGTGTTGATCGCGCTGAGTGTCGGACTGGGTTATATGCTGATGTTCAAGGGGAGCGTGACAGCAAGCGATGATGGGCGCACGGCTATACTTCTGAGCGCCGGGGAGCGGGATCTGGTGCTGGGTGAAATGCGCGGTTTCCTGGAAAGCGTGCAGACAATCACCGCGGCGATTGCCCAGGATGACATGAAATCGATTACGAAAGCCGCCAGGAAAGTGGGCATGGCCAATGCCAGCCAGGTTCCGGTTTCCCTGATGACCAAGCTGCCGATGGAGTTCAAGAAGCTGGGGATGGCGACACACAAGGCTTTTGATGATCTGGGCATGGAGGCGCAGGATATGGGCGATGCGCAAACGGTTTTGAAAAAACTGGGTGAAATGATGGTGAATTGTACGACCTGCCATTCCAGTTACCGTCTTGAGGCGGAAAACAAGGGAGGAAAATAGACCGTGGGACGAATGGACGGCGAAAGGCCGGTTTGGGCGCTTTTTGCGGCGATCGTGGCGGTTGTTTTCGGGATGCTGACGCTGTATTCAGGCGGTTCGGTGCTCTTTATTGACGGGGCGGCGCGCGCTGCGGCGGGAAATTATGTTCCCTTTGTCTTGTGGTTTAATTTTGTCGCCGGGTTTGCCTATATCATCACCGGTATTGGCCTGTATTTATGGCGATTATGGGCTTTGCTTCTGGCGGTCGTTCTTGCCGCGGTAACGCTTCTGGTGTTTTCTGCCTTTGGTCTTCATATCATGATTGGCGGTCTTTACGAAATACGCACCATTGGCGCCATGACCTTGCGCAGCATGATCTGGCTGGTGATTGCCGGCTTTGCCACCAGGACATGGAAGGCCATGCAGACAAGAGGATGAGCGTGCGGGGGCGAAAACCGGCTGAAGAGCGGAAAAGCCAGATCATCGAAGCCGCGCTTGAGCTGACAGCCGAGATGGGACCGGGCCGTGTAACGACCGAGGCCTTGGCGCGGGCTGTGGGGATTACCCAGCCGGGAATTTTTCGTCATTTCCCCAAAAAGAGCGATATCTGGAAGGCCGTGGCCCAACGTATTGGCGCGCTCTTGAGAGAAAGCCAGTCTGCGGGGCAAAATGAAGGCCTTACCGGCTCTGATCCGCTGGGTAATTTTGTTGCCGGGCATTTAAGGTTTTTGCAAGATACCCCGGCGGTTCCGGCGCTTTTGTTTTCCCGCGAACTGCATGCTGAAAATGATGATCTACGCGTGTTTTTTGCCGGACTTGTCCAGAATGGCCATGCATTCCTGACCCGGATTATTGCCGGGGAGGTGAAAGCCGGGCGCTATGACAAGGCGCTGGAGGCCGAAGATGCCGCCTATCTCATTCTGGCGTTGGTCCAGGGGCTGGCCATGCGCTGGTCGCTTGAGGGGCAGCATTTTGATCTGGTTGCCGAAGGGAGACGGCTGCTTGCCCTGCAAACTGCCGGTTTCAAAGCCCGGTCCGGTTAAGCGTAATATGCAGCCGGAGATGTTCTATTCAGACAGCGAATCAAGTTCTCTCAAAATCGCATCACCCATCTGGCTGGTAGTGACTTCCGTTTTGCCTTTCTGCATCAGATCGGCGGTGCGCAAATCATTGGCCAGCACATTGGCGATGGCGCTGTCGAGCAAATCGGCTTCATCGGTCATGTTGAACGAATAACGCAGCGCCATTGTGAAGGAACCGATCATGGCGATGGGGTTGGCCTTTTCCAGGCCGGCGATATCGGGGGCCGAACCGTGGACCGGCTCGTAAAGCGCCTTGCGTTTGCCGTTCTTGTCCGTTTCGCCAAGCGAGGCGGAAGGGAGCATGCCCAGTGAACCGGTGAGCATGGCGGCCACATCGGAGAGCATGTCGCCGAACAGGTTATCGGTGACGATCACGTCAAACTGCTTGGGGTTGCGCACGAGCTGCATGCCGCAATTATCGGCCAGGACATGTTCCAGATGCACATCCTTGTATTCGGCCTCGTGCACGGCGGTCACGACCTCGTTCCACAATACGCCGGTCTTCATCACGTTGCGCTTTTCCGACGAGGCGACGCGGCCCTCGCGCAGCCGGGCGAGATCAAAGGCGACGCGGGCGATGCGCTCGATCTCGTAAGTCTGGTACACTTGCGTGTCCACGGCGCGTTTCTGGCCATTGCCCAGATCGGTGATCTCCTTGGGCTCGCCAAAATAGACCCCGCCGGTGAGCTCGCGCACGATCATGATATCGAGCCCCTCGACCAGCTCTTTCTTGAGTGAAGAGGCTTCGGCCAGCGCCGGGTAGCAGATGGCGGGGCGCAGATTGGCAAACAGCTCCATGTCCTTGCGCAGGCGCAGCAACCCGGCTTCGGGGCGCACATCATAGGGCACGTTGTCCCATTTCGGCCCGCCCACCGCGCCGAAAATCACCGCATCGGCCGCCATGGCCTGTTTCATGTCTTCTTCGGAGATGGCGACGCCATGTTCATCATAGGCTGCGCCGCCCACAAGGCCGCTGTCATATTCAAACCGGGCCGGGCCATTTTCGGAAAACCAGTCGATGACACGAACGGCTTCGGCCATGATTTCCGGGCCAATGCCGTCACCGGGGAGCAGGAAGAGATTGTAAACGGGCATGGGAGTATCCTTGTATAACGTATTGAAAAAAACGAAGTCCGGAACGGGGCAAAGAGGATCAGACCCAGGGACGGGTCTTGGACATATCCTTTTCAAAGGCGTCTATGGCGGCGGCCTTTTTCAGGGTCAGACCGATGTCATCAAGTCCTTCAAGCAGGCATTTCTTGCGGAAGGCGTCGATCCTGAACGAAATTGTCCCGCCATCGGGACCGGTGATCTGTTGGTTTTCCAGATCGACCGTGATGGTGGCGTTGGCGCCGCGCGCGGCATCATCCATCAGCTTGTCCACATCCTCTTGCGGCAGCTTGATGGGCAAAATGCCGTTCTTGAAGCAGTTGCTATAAAAAATATCGGCAAAATCGGGGGCGATAATGACCTTGAAGCCGAAATCCATCAGCGCCCAGGGAGCATGTTCGCGCGAAGAGCCGCAGCCAAAATTATCGCCCGCCACCAGGATGCGGGCATTGCGGTAGGCGGGTTTGTTGAGGACAAAACCTTCAATCTCCGCACCATTTTCATCATAGCGCATTTCAGCAAACAGGTTTTTCCCAAGCCCGGTGCGCTTGATGGTTTTTAAAAACTGCTTGGGGATAATCATGTCCGTGTCGATGTTCACCAGCGGCATGGGCGCGGCGGCGGCGGTAAGTTTGGTGAATTTTTCCATTGTCTTCGCGTGGTATCTTGTCCAAGGTTCAACTACAATTAACGCTCTGATAGCGCGGTTTGGCTGATTTTGCGAGTCCGCGATATAATTATGCCGTGAATTAGCCGCAAGGCCAATTGATTTGAAGCCCGCAGACGTTATACCGGCTTTGAGCCGATCCAAGATAGGAATCTCATATGGGACAGAATATGCAAACCTCACTCGACAGTTTCAAATGCCTGACCACTCTGGACGCTGGCGGAAAGTGCTATCAGTATTATGATCTGAAAAAAGCTGAAGAGAACGGTTTGAGCGGTCTTTCAAAGCTGCCCTTTTCGCTCAAGATCCTGCTGGAAAACCTGCTGCGTTTTGAAGACGGCAAAACAGTTACCGCCGAGGATATCAGGGCGGTAGTGGCTTGCGGCAGCGGACAGACGGTGGAGCGCGAGATTGCGTTTCGTCCGGCGCGGGTGCTGATGCAGGATTTTACCGGGGTTCCGGCGGTGGTGGACCTGGCGGCGATGCGCAACGCCATGGAAGATCTGGGCGCAGACCCGGCGCGAATCAATCCGCTGGTGCCGGTGGACCTGGTGATCGACCATTCGGTGATGGTGGATTATTCCGGCTCAGGGGAGGCTTTTGCGCAAAATGTGGCGCGTGAATACGAGCGTAACAAGGAACGCTACGAGTTCTTGCGCTGGGGCGGAGCGGCGTTTGACAATTTCCGCGTGGTGCCGCCGGGGACCGGGATTTGCCATCAGGTCAATCTTGAACACCTGGCCAAGGTGGTGTGGACCGGCGGTGATGACGAAGCGCCTTTCGCCTTTCCCGATACGCTGGTGGGCACCGACAGCCACACGGTGATGGTCAACGGGCTTTCGGTGCTGGGCTGGGGCGTGGGCGGTATCGAGGCTGAGGCGGCGATGCTGGGCCAGCCCATTTCCATGCTGATCCCGGAGGTTGTCGGGGTGCGGCTCACGGGCAGGATGGCGCAGGGGGTCACGGCTACCGACCTGGTGCTCAAGGTGGTGGAGATGCTGCGCGAGGAAGGAGTCGTAGGCAAATTCGTTGAATTTTTTGGCCCCGGCCTCGATCATCTTTCGCTGGAAGATCAGGCAACGGTGGCCAACATGGCGCCGGAATATGGCGCGACCTGTGGGATTTTTCCCATCGATGAGGATACATTGAGCTTCCTGAAGGCCACCGGACGCGGCAATGATGTTGCTCTGGTGGAGGCTTATGCAAGAGCCCAGGGACTTTTCCGCGATGGAGATGCTCGTGAGCCGGTTTTCTCGTCGACACTGGAGCTTGACCTGTCTTTGATCGAGCCGGCCATTGCCGGGCCAAGCCAGCCCAAGGAACTGGTTGTGCTTGGACAGGCGAAAGCCGCCTTTGCCGAGGCGCTGGACAAGAAATTCGGCAAAGGGGAAGATGCCGCCCGGGTGGCGGTTGAAGGAAGTGATTACCAGATTACCCACGGGGATGTCGTGATTGCCGCGATTACCTCTTGCACCAATACCTCCAACCCCTCGGTGATGATCGGCGCCGGGCTTCTGGCGCGCAATGCCCGCAAGCTGGGGCTGAGGCCCAAGCCGTGGGTGAAAACCTCGCTGGCGCCGGGCTCGCAGGTGGTGACCGATTACCTGGAGCGGGCCGGGTTGCAGGACGATCTTGATGCGCTGGGCTTCAACAATGTGGGCTATGGCTGCACCACCTGCATCGGCAATTCCGGGCCGTTGCTGGCGGGGATTTCAGAGGCGATTGCCGAGGGGGACCTGGTGTCGTGCTCGGTGCTATCCAGCAACCGCAATTTTGAAGGCCGGGTGAACCCGGATGTACGGGCCAATTACCTCGCCTCGCCGCCCCTCGTGGTGGCCTATGCGCTGGCCGGTTCCCTGACGCGGGATATCACCACCGAGCCCCTGGGCAAGGGCAAGGACGGCCAGCCGGTTTACCTGAAGGATATCTGGCCCGATTCCAGGGAGATTGCCGCGCTTATCCGCTCGTCGCTGACCCCGCAGATGTTTGAAAAACGCTATGCGGATGTCTTCAAGGGCGATGCGCGCTGGCAGGCGGTGCCCTCGGGCGGTGGGCTGACCTATAACTGGAATGTGTCTTCGACCTATGTGCAAAATCCGCCCTATTTTGACGGGCTGACCATGGAACCGGAAAAAGTTTCCGATATTGCCGGGGCGCGCATCCTGGGGCTGTTTGGCGACAGCATTACAACCGATCACATATCGCCAGCCGGAGCGATCAAGGAGGACAGCCCGGCAGGGCGCTATCTGAAAGATCACCAGGTGCCACCGCAGGCGTTTAACTCCTATGGCTCGCGGCGCGGCAATCACGAGGTGATGATGCGCGGCACCCTGGCCAATATTCGTATCCGCAACCATATGGCGCCGGGCACTGAAGGGGGGGTGACACGGCATTACCCGTCTGGCGAGCAGATGCCGATTTATGATGCGGCGATGCGTTATGCAAAAGAGAATGTGCCGCTCGTGGTGATGGCGGGGCGCGAATATGGCACAGGGTCATCGCGGGACTGGGCTGCCAAGGGAACCAGGCTCCTGGGGGTGCGCGCGGTGATAACCCGCTCGTTTGAGCGGATTCACCGCTCCAACCTGATTGGTATGGGGGTGTTGCCGCTGACCTTTGAAGAGGGGACAAGCTGGCAGAGTCTTGGCTGCAAGGGCGATGAGATGGTGAGTATCAGCGGGCTGGATGCGATTGAGCCGCGCAAGATCATGAATGACCTGATCCGCTTTGCCGCTGGCCGCGAGGAAAGTGTTTCCCTGCTTTGCCGCATCGATACGGAAGATGAGTTTGAATATTTCCGCAATGGCGGGATCTTGCAATATGTGCTGCGCAACCTGGCGCGGTGAGGCTCACCCCATCGTGACTGGCAAGTGAGCGGCGCCCTGGACTATGTTAGGCTTCAAGAGGTCATCAGCCGGTATTTTGCAGGACAAGAGTTAGATGTGGATATTTCGCACGGGCATTGCCGGGATTGCCGTTGCTCTCTTGATGAGCCTGAGCGCTCATGCCGGCGGCAAGGCGGCGCAGCTTTCAGTTGTGGAGCTTTTTACCTCGCAAGGGTGTTCGTCCTGCCCGCCGGCGGATGCGCTTTTGGGGCGGCTTTCTGCCCGCAAGGATCTTGTTGCCCTTACCTTTCCGGTGGATTACTGGGACTATCTGGGCTGGAAGGATACGCTTTCGCACCCCGCCAATGCCAAGCGCCAACGCGCTTATGCCGCGTATCGCGGGGATCGTGAGGTATATACGCCGCAGGTCATCATAAACGGATTACGTCATGTGGTGGGAAGCCGCCAGGAGCAAATCGAGAATGTGATTGCTACTACGGCCAGGAATCGCGCGGCGCTTTATGTTCCCTTGTCGATTCATGTAAATATGGATGCCATATCGGTCGATATTGGCAATGCGCCGCCGGGGCTCAAGGATAAAAAGGCAACCCTTTGGCTGGTTCTGTACCAGAACAAGGTTGAAGTGCCGATCCGCCGGGGCGAGAATCACGGGAAAAGCATTACCTATTACAACGTCGTGCAGGAAATGACGCCGGTAGCCATGTGGTCTGGCAAGGCAATTCGGGTTGACCTGCCACGCAGCGACCTCATGGGGCAGGGCTATGATGGTTGTGCGCTCATTTTACAGCGCGGTCGGGGCGGCCCCATTCTTGGAGCAGCCCAGATCGACAATAGGGTGATGAACCGCATCGGCTCCTTGCATTAATTGAATTAGTTTCGACTTGATCTGACACCGCCAGCGCCGCCCGACATTCTTGTGGATCGATGAGGCGTCGGAATATTGATTACGCAACCGTAAGCGCGCGGTAAACCGCATCTGGC
>CAZHLV010000073.1:0-10353 GCA_964533415.1 uncultured Hyphomicrobiales bacterium | reverse complement strand
GGTGAAAACAAGCAGAGCGTCATGACCCCGCAGCCTGCCTATTTGCTCAGGCGCAGCTTGCTCAAATCCCCGGCAATGGTGTGAAACGCCGTTTGCAACTGGGCATTGGTGGGCGAATTGAAATACATCGAGGGTGCGCTGGCGCAATTGCGCATCAGGTTCTTGATGGCGGTGTTGTTGCCCAGGTCAAAGGTGATGGTATAGAGCCGGATGCCTGCCGCCTTGATATTCTCGCACAAGGTTGCGGTTTTCTGGTTCAGGATGGAAACGGCGGTATTCTTGTTGGTGGTCCCGAGCCGACCCCTGGCCAGGTAGCCATAGGCGGTATAGTAGGATTTGTTGTGGTTGTAGCGCGGCGCGATGGTGTTGGCTCCATCGGTAAGCAGCACCATGGCCTTGATGTTTTCGTCGTCATCATAAGAGGCTCCTTGCGTGAACGGCGCGCCGGGAGAGAGCACCCGCCAGCCCCAGGAAAGCCCCATGGGGATATGGGTCCAGCCCTGGGCGTAAAAGCTGTTTATGGAACTGACCAGCGTACTTTTGCTGTTCATCAGCGGCGTGATAGGCGGTGTTGAGCACAAGTAATTGGGGCCTCTTGAATTGCCGCCATTATTGACCTTTTTCTTCTTGTATTTCTTGGTGCTTTTTTGCCGTTTGGCAACGCTCCCGCCAACCTTGTCCTTCAGGTATCTGTTGGGATAAGAGCCACCCTTGTCCGGTTCATCGGGGGCAAAATAGGGCACGAAAAGCGTGTCTGGCACTGCCGTTGTCGCTGCGGCGTCGGTGGTGTCATAAGGGGCAGGGCGCGCCTCGACGCAGCCGCGCCACTGGCCGTTCTTGGTGCGGCTCAAAAGTTCGAAATGATGCGTCTTGGGCGAAAAATTCTCGCCGTTTATGCTGGATAGCCCGGTAGTATCCATCCAGCTTGCGGTTTTATATTGCGAACCCACATTCACCGTCTGGCTGAACGGCACCAGCCCCACCTTGACATTCTCCGGTTGCTCTTCACCGTTGAACAGGATTTCCACCAGGTCCTTGGCGGCGGTTTTCATGGCGTTCATCTTGCCATGACTGCCCATGGAGCCGGTATTGTCCAGCGCCAGCACCAGCTCGATCTTGCGGTTGGAGCGCACCACCTCGTTGCTCACCGAAATCTCGATAGTATCAATCCCCACCAGTCCCAGGAAATCGGTTGGCATGCTCGCGGTGGCGTGAACCGTGACCAGCGCCGGGGTTACATTCACCGACAAGGTGCCGATCTCCATGTTCTTGTATTCGGTAAGGTTGGAATTGAACGCCCGGTTGGCGATCTCGGTTGCTTCTTGCACCGTCACATCCGGCGCGCGGCCCACTGCAAGGGCGGCTGAATCAATGGCATGGGCCAGTCTCTGGCGCATGGTAATGGCGCTGGAATAATCCAGCCCCCCGCCTACAAGCGTTACCAGCGGCAACATGGACAATGAAAATGTAATCCCCACATTCCCCGCGCTTGCGGCCACGAACTGACGCATGTGACGCCAGAATGATCTGGCGGTTGAGAAAACCCTGCCCGTTTTCAGGTGTTTGCTCGTTTTCATCACAGAATAACCCCATTTGGCCAGCGTTTTGCTGGCTATCGAATAGATATATTCTGTTTATAGGCCTGAAAAAATAAATACAGATGAATATAATGGGGCGTATTTCAGTATATATTTTTAATTATTTGCAAGACATTTTAATATAAGCAAATGAAATATAATGTAAAATTTTAATCCAACTTTACTTCAGAATCCAGGTTCGTTCTGCCGCGCGGGCCTTGTCCTTCAGGGTAAAGAGCAGCTTTTTATCCCTGAGTTGATCGACCGAATCCAGGTCATCAACCTCAAAGCGATAGACCGCCCGGTCCTTATCAAGAAAAACCCGTTCAGGAACGGAAAAATAATAGTCCCGGGGGCCTTCCACGAACAGTGCCGGGTCTTGCAGCCCGCCTTTACCCGATATAACAACTTCAAACCCCGCCTTGCCATCCCGGCTCAGCGGTTTCACCGAGGCGATATCAAGCCCTGAACTGGCCGCCGGGCCGGGAACCCGCCGGCTCCATCTGGCAATCAGGGCATCGTGAGGCCCGCGCATTGCCGCTGCCGGGCGAAGTTCAAGATCAAGCCGGGAGGTAACCGGAATGCACACATCGGCGCACACCCCGTAATTGACCTCCAGCGCCAGCTTCACCGGTTTGCCACCTTGCGCCGGCTCAATATTGACCGGTAAAAGCGTCCCGTGCTTGTAGCCGATGGAAACACCAAAATCATCCGCCATGCGTTCCGGCGCAGGCCATAGCAGGTGCGGCTCCTTGATGTTGGTTGAGCCTTTCCAGTCAAAACGCGGCGGAATGCCGGCATCCCCGGGATTGCGCCAATAGGTCTTCCACCCCGGATCAAGATCAAGCTGCACGCCAAGCCGCAATTTTGCCTTGCCGTCCCATGGCATGGCCACGAGGCGCGCCCGCGTATGCGGTCCCTTGACCCAGGCCGAAGACAGCACGTTTTCGCCCGGTCCGGCGATGCTTCCGGCAGGCCAGGCAAGCAGGACAAGAAACAGCAATCTGGCGATCAATAAAGGTACATTTTTCATGTTCGGCAGAATAGCAGGCCGACGCGCCAAGGCCACCAGAATTTTGCGCTGCTCTTCACGCTTGCGTGATCTGGTGCGCTGCCATGCAAAGCAGGCTTTGCAAGCCGGGCAAGGGGCTGCTAGTCTTGTTCCCATGAAGTATGGATTTCACGAAACGGTATTCTCCAGCAGCCCCAACTCCCTCAAAGGGCAGATGCTGATCGCCATGCCCGGCATGAATGATCCGCGCTTTTCCAAAAGCCTGATCTACATGTGCGCCCATTCCGAAGACGGGGCCATGGGGATCGTCGTTAACAAGGCAGCCCCCGGGATAACCTTTGCCGAGTTATTGCGGCAGGTGGAAATCTTGCCCGAAGGCGCACCGGCAGGCGCGGCCCTGAATGTCCAGGTGCATTTTGGCGGACCGGTTGAAATGGGCCGCGGATTTGTCCTTCACTCCACCGATTATTTTTCCAATGAGGCCACCATGCCCATTGATGACGGTATCGGTCTCACCGCCACGCTGGAAGTGCTGCGCGCTATTGCCGAAGGGCGCGGACCGTCGGATTACCTGCTGGCGCTTGGCTATGCCGGCTGGTCGCCGGGGCAGTTGGAGGCGGAGATCCGGGCCAATGGCTGGCTCAATTGCGAGGCCGATCCGGCCCTGGTCTTTGCCCGCGATCTGGACGAAAAATATAAAGCCGCCTTCGCCCGCCTTGGCATAGAACCGGGCAGTCTTTCCTCTGATGCGGGACATGCCTGACAGGCCGGCCCGCACCCGTATGTTTCCGCCTGGCCTGCTGCCGCAGGAAGCGTGATGCGGGAAAATCAGCCTCCCGGTGTCTGGGCAAGATAATTGAGCGCATCACTGGCGGTGAGCGGGCTGCCGTAATAATACCCTTGCACATACTGGCACCCGAGAGCGCGCAGATGCTCCACATCGGCCCGGCTTTCGGCCCCTTCGGCCACCACTTCCATTCCCAGCTCATGGGCCAGCGACACGATGGCTTTCAAGATCACCGGGGTATTGCCGTTATGCTGAAGATCGGCAAGGAAGGATTTATCCACTTTCAGCGTATCAAACGGGTATTTCTGCAAATAGCTCAGGGCTGAATACCCGGTGCCGAAATCATCCAGCGAAAGCCCTGCGCCCAGCGCCTTGATGCGGCCCAGCACCTGCACGGCAAATTCGGGGTTTTCCATCACCAGCGATTCGGTGATCTCCAGTTTCAAGCTCCCCGGCACCACGTTCGAACGCCCCAGAGCCGCCTTGACATCATTAATCAGGTCATGGCTGAACAATTGCTTGGACGAGACATTGACGCTGATAAAGATCGGTTCGTTTTGTGAAAACGCCCGCTGCCAGGTGCCAAGCTGGCGCGCCGCCGTGTCGAGCACAAACCGGCCCAGATCGATAATCAGCCCGGTTTCCTCGGCTATATTCAAGAAAGCCTTGGGCGCAAGCTCACCGTGGTCAGGATGCTGCCAGCGCACCAGCGCCTCGAATCCGGCCAGGGATTCATCGGCCAGCGCCACCACCGGCTGGTAGAGGATTTCAATCTCATGTCGTTCCAGCGCATGGCGCAAATCCGATTCCAGCAAGAACCGCTCCTTGCGCTCTGAACGCATGCTGGGTTTGAAAAATTCGATCCGCCCCGCGCCGATGCTCTTGGCGCGGCTCATGGCGATCTCGGCTTCCTTGAGCAGGTCAGTAGCATCGCGCTGCTTGCCATTATAGATGGAAAGCCCCACGCTGGCGGTCAGGAATACCTCGCGGTTATTCACCTGAATGGGAGCCGAGACGGTCTTGGTGACCTGCTTGACCAGTTCTTCAAGTTCTTCGCGGTTCTGGTAGCCGGTCAGGATCATGGCGAAATCATCTCCCGAAAGCCGCGCCAGCGTATCCTGAAGCTCAATGCAGCGTTCCAGCCGCCGCGCCATCACCAGCAGCAGTGAATCCCCGGCCGCATGTCCAAAGGCATCGTTTATATTCTGGAACCGGTCAAAATCCACCACCGCAATCCCCGGCGGCGGGGCGATCTTGGCCTTGGAGCGTTCAATGGCCCGCTCAAGGCGATCCTTGAACAATGCCCGGTTGGGCAACCCCGTCAGGCTGTCATGCACCGCGTCATGCAGCAAGCGTTCTTCCGAGTTTTTCTCCGCCGTGATATCCTGCAACGCGCCAATCATCCGTGCCGCTTCGCCCTGATCGCGCATTACCGGCCGGGCGGTGAGGCGGAACCAGCGGTAAACGCCATCGGAGCGGCGCATCCGGAACTCGATCTCAAGCCATCTGTCCGGGTGCTGCGTAACATTTTGCAGCTTGGCCTCGAATCGGTCCCGGTCATTGGAATGGATATAATCAGCCCATGTCTGTTCATCGGTATCGAGCGATCCGGGCCGCAAATCCAGCCGCCGCTCCACCTCCGCCCCTGCCCTGATGCGTCCTTTCAGGACATCCCAGTCCCACACCCCCAGCCCCGTCGTGGCAAAGGCCACCGCGTTCAGCCCGCCCTGGTTGCCCATTCCCTCCTCCATGGGCAAATCACCGCCAAACGCATACTGGATCACCGTAAAGGCGAGCAGCATGACCAGCAAAACCAGCCCCGCCGAATAAAGCGGTCCGGCCAGGGCGGCGTTCAAAACACCGCTCTGGGCCAGGGTTGTCAGCCCGGTCCAGATAACCAGCCAGATCCAGGCCGGCAGCAGGGTCTGCGCCCGGTTGGCTCCGTGCATTGCCAGGTAAACCAGGTAGCCCAGCCCGCCAAAGGCAGTGGCGATCATTGCCAGCCGCGCGACCGCGCCGCTGGCGGATGGCGAGAGCACGGAAACAGCCAGAAGCACCGGCAGGATACCGGCCCCCGCCATGATCGCATAGCGTGTCCAGGAAATGCGGTGAACAAGCTCCAGGTAGACATGAAACAAAAGAATCAATCCCGCCCCGAGCAGCAATTCAGCCATGGCCCGCACGATCTGCGCGCCGTAAACGCCAAGTCCGATGATATTGCCCAGCAGGCCAAATTCGGAAGCCAGGATCAGCAGTCCCGCCCAGCCCGCGAGCGCGGTGGCCGGGAACATGACCTGGCGCCGGACGATGTATAAAGACGACAGGAAGATCGCCAACAGCCCCGAGATCCCCAGAAGAAGCCCCTGGAAGAACGAGCTTCTTCGCCGGTCAGCCGTAAAGCTCTCCGGTTTCCAGATATAAAGTTCCGGCGGCAGCCGCACAGCGGTCCGGGCGACCAGCACCCCGGTCTGGCCCGGCTCCAGCGTAAAGGTAAAAGCATCCCGGCCGGGCGACAGCCGTCGCAAGATGACATTCCCCTTTAGCGCCTTGAGGCCGAGAATTCGCGGGCCGCTTAAATATGGCCAGATCACCCCTGAATCGATGATCGGCAGATCAGGCGTGGCGAGCACGCGCGTAACCGGCATCTTGCTCTCATTCACAAGTGCAAAACGCAAGATCTTGCCCCCGGCCGGGGCGCGGGAGATTTCAACCGCCGACAAAATGGCAACCCGCTCGGCCTCCGCCGAAACAATAATGGCATCAAGCGCCAGCGCCGGTGCAAACGGGCGCAAGCACAAAACCAGGACGATTGCCAGTAATAACCTGATCCGGTAACGCAATATTGCCTCCTGAAAATCCTGCCACCCTCAAAAAGAACAGGACCTGAACTCTATTCAGTAATCATCAATGCGATTCTGCACAAGCACCAGCGTGCAAAACATGTCATTTTTACAACCCGGTGAATATAAGGCCGGAGCAAGACCTTAGCCATATTCAGCCTGTATATAGAGTCGCGCCACTGGAATTTGACTTGTCTTGGTTAAAAATGCGGTTTGTCCGTTATCAGGGCAAACAGGACATGATCGCGCCACTCGCCATCAATACGCAGATATTTGCGGGCAAAGCCTTCTCTTTCAAAACCGCTCTTTTCCAGGAGTCCGATGGACGGCTGGTTATTGGGCAGGCAGGCCGCCTCGATCCGGTGCAGTTTGAGCGTGTCAAAGGCATGTTCGATAAACACCTTCATGGCGGCGCTCATGTAGCCCTGGCGCGCATAGCGCTCTCCGACCCAGTACCCGGCAGAGCCGCATTGAGCCACGCCGCGGCGCACATTGGCCAGGGTAATCCCGCCCACAAGCGCATTGTCGGATTTGCGGAAAATAAAAAACGGATAGGTATAATCGGCGCGGATATCACGCTGATAATGGCGCAGGCGGCGGCGAAAAGCGGCGCGCGAGAGATCATCGCGCGCCCAGGTCGGCTCCCAGGGGCGCAAAAAATCCCGGCTTTGCGCCCGGAGCTGCGCCCAGGCCCCATGATCGGCCATTTGCGGCGCACGCAGCAATACCCGGTCTCCGTCAACCTCGTATTGCATGTCCAGTATGCCGCTTGACTTCAGGAAAGACATGGAAACTCCCGGCTATTTTCCATCATGCTGGATAGCATATCAAAAGCTCAACTTGAAGACTTGAAAACAGCTCCTATGGCTGGCAGATGCGGGCGTGATTGCGCATGAAATCCGCCACCGCATCAAAATCATTTGGCAACACGCTATAACGCTCCTCGCGTTCAAACAGGTCTCCCAGATGCGCCGGCAAGGCCGGGTGAACCCCGGTTGCCGCCTCCACCGCGGCAGGGAACTTGGCCGCGTGGGCGGTGCTCAGGACGATCATCGGCGTTCCCGTCGCCGCGCCCGCCCGGGCCGCCGCATGAACCCCGACAGCGGTATGCGGATCAATCAGCTCCCCGGTTTCCTCATGCACCCGCGCAATCGTCTCGCGGCATTCATCCTCGCTCACCCGGGCCGATGTGAACAGCTTGCGTGCCGCCTCCAGCAGGGGAGGGGCAATTTCAAAAGCGCCGGACTGGAAGAGCTGGTTCATCAGCCCCGCGGTGGCCTTGGCGTCACGCCCGCCAAGCTCGAATAAAAGCCGCTCGAAATTACTCGAAACCTGGATATCCATGCTCGGGCTGGTGGTGGGCTGAACGCGGCCCACTTCATAACGCCCCGTGGTCATGGCCCGGTGCAGGATATCATTTTCATTGGTGGCGATCACCAGCCGGGCAATCGGCAGCCCCATGCGCGCCGCCACGTAACCGGCAAGGATATCACCAAAATTCCCCGTTGGTACGGTAAAGCTCATGGCCCGCTGCGGTGCGCCCAGCGCCGCGGCCGCCGTGAAGTAATACACGACCTGCGCGATGATCCGCGCCCAGTTGATGGAGTTCACCCCGGCCAATGCAAGCTCGGCGCGCAGGCTCTTGTGGTTGAAAAATGCCTTCACCAGCGCCTGCGTGTCATCAAACGAGCCTTCAATGGCGATATTGTGAACATTGGAATCCGGCGCCGTGGTCATCTGCCGCCGCTGCACATCGGAGACTTGCCCCTTGGGATGCAGCACGAAGATATCGCTGCGTTCGCGCCCGCGATACGCCTCGATCGCCGCCCCGCCCGTATCGCCCGAGGTGGCGCAGATCACCGTGGCCCGTTCCCCGCGATTTTCCAGCGCCTTGTCCATGATGGGCCCGAGGATCTGCATGGCCACATCCTTGAACGCCAGGGTTGGCCCCCGGTGCAAGTCCATCAAGAAGGTGTTTGCATCCAGTTGCGAAAGCGGCGTGACGGCAGGATGGTTGAAATGCCCATAGGCTTCCTCGATCATGCCGCGCAGTTCATCGCCGTGCAAAAATCCGCTCATGAACGGCGACATCACCGCAAAGGCCACCTCTGCGTAGGGGCGTCCGGCAAACCCGGCGATCTCCTGCGCCGAAAATGCCGGCCAGTCTCGCGGCACATACAGCCCGCCATCAACCGCCAGGCCGGTCAACAGGACATCTTCAAATCCAAGGGCAGGGGCCTCGCCCCTCGTACTGATATATTGCAAACGCTTAATCTCCGGTTTGTTTCAGGCTGTCTTGCCCCGCCGCGCCGCGCCGGATTCAAAACCTCAATTTCGCCAGAATTGTTTTTACCTTTTCATGCGGGCATACAGAAGCTAAAAGATGAGTGCAAAGCTGTATTTTCGCCCGATCTTGTAAGATGGAGGATTGATCTTGGTGTTTTCCCTGAAAAAAATCAAAAAACCGGTGCTGTTATGCCTGGCGGCCGGTTTTGCCGGGCTGGGGTTTGTCCAGCCATCCCAGGCACAGGGCGTTGTGCGCTCTGCCCACGGCGCCTGGCAAATCCGCTGTGACAACAAATCCGGCCCCGGTGTTGATATTTGCGCCCTGATGCAAAGCGTAACCGCCAAGAATAACCCCAATATCGGCATCACGGTGATCTTGCAAAAACACAAGAACAACAAGACCATCCTGCGTGTCCAGGCGCCGCTTGGCGTGTTGCTGCCCGGCGGTCTTGGCCTGACGGTCGATGGCAAGGATCTTGGGCGCACCACCTTCCTGCGCTGCCTGCCTAGCGGCTGTCTGGCGGATGTGCCGCTGGCAAAGAAAATTCTCAGGCTGTTCAAGAGTGGCAAGAAGGCCACGTTTGTAGTCTTTGAAACTCCCAAGAAAGGCATTGGCCTGCCGGTTTCCCTGACCGGTTTCACCGCCGGTTACAAGGCGCTGCCGGTGATGGGCGCTCCCGCCAAGGCCATCAAGCTTACTCCCGGCAAGCCAGTGGCCCTGCCGCCCAAACCGAAGGCCAAGGCCCCGGCGAAAAAGGCGGTAAAAAAGCCCAAGGGCAATGTCTCGACAACCGTCAAGACCCTTCCCCTGCCTTCAGCCGCCACCGGGAAAAACGAATCCCGCCTCGCGCCCGGTGGTTGATCGCACGAAATGCAATAAAGCTTTCCTGTGGCGCGGCTATGCCTTGCCGCGCCGCAGGACGATCAAATTGCCCGAAAACACCAGCGTCAGACCGCTGATGGCGGGCCATGTCCAGGCATAGCCTTCAAAGATGGTTGATATTCCCAGCGCCACCACCGGGTAAAGCACCGTGGTGTAAGCTGCCGCCGTTGGCCCGATGCGCCCCAGCAGGGACAGGTAGGCGGTCGCTGCCGCCACCGAGCCGATCAGCGCCAGATAGACAAGCGAGATCACATAAACCGGGCGCGGATCAAAATGGATATCCGCGCCGGATGCCAGCACATAGCCAAGCAGGACAAGACAGCCATAGGCCATGCCCCAGGCCGTGGTGGGAAGAAGCGGAAGCCGGCGCTTTTGCGCCCGCGCCGAGCTCATATTGCCCAGCGAGAAGAAAAACGTCCCCAGCAGGGCAAACAGCAACCCGCTGATAATGGCGGTAAAATCTTTTACCCCGGCAATTTCGGGCCAGAACACCAGTCCAAGCCCGCCAAAGCCCAGCAATCCGCCAAGGATTTGCCGCGCGGAAACCGGGGATTTGAGCCACAGCGCCCCGTTAAGGATATTCATCAGCGAAGCGGTGGAAAACACCACCGCCAGCAAGCCGCTGGTGATGCTCATTGCCGCCGTGTAAAGGAAAAGGAAATTGCCCGAAAACAGGCATAACCCAAGGGTGGCAAAGCTCATATGCGCCTTGCGATCAAAGCGAAGCGGCTCCTTGCGCACCGCCGCCCAGGCAAACATCAACGGCGCGGCAATCATGAAGCGGAAAAGAAGGGAAACCGAAGGGGCGACATTTTCCACCTGGAAACGAAGAGCGATCCAGGTTGACCCCCACATCAGGACAACCGCGATATAAAGCGCGATATCCCGCCCTCGCGGTCCACTGTTATCCATGGCGTCAGCCCCGTTCATTGCGGCATCCCCATTAGGTCAACTTATCTGCATTCAAG
>CAZHLV010000072.1:0-29822 GCA_964533415.1 uncultured Hyphomicrobiales bacterium | reverse complement strand
CAGGTCTTCTGCCGCGCGCGCCAGCGGGCCGATCACTGTCAAATCCGCCTGCAACAGGCTGCCCGGCCTGCCCGGAATATGCCCGCGCGAGGAAACCAGTCCGAAGCTGGGCTTGTGGCCAAAAATGCCGCAAAAATGCGCGGGCAGGCGGATCGAGCCGCCGATATCCGAGCCGATATCAGCCCCCGTCAGCCCGGCGCTGATCGCCGCCGCCGCCCCGCCCGACGAGCCGCCCGGCGTGCGCGCGGTATCCCACGGGTTGCCGGTGGTGCCGTAAATGGCGTTGAACGCCTGCCAGTCGCCGCTCATATAGGGCGTGTTGGTCTTGGCAAGGATAATCGCCCCGGCCTCGCGCAACCGGGCCACGCTCACCGCGTCGTTTTGCGGGACATGGGTCTTGTATTCCGGCGCGCCGCTGGTGGTGAGCAGATCTTTGCTCTCCAGTGCATCCTTGATGGTCATGGGCAGCCCGTGCAACGGCCCCGGCTCATCGCCCCTTGCCCGCGCCTCATCCGCTCGGCGCGCCTGTTCCAGCGCCCGTTCAAAATCCCGCGCCGCCAGCGCGTTGATGCGCGGGTTCAGCGTCTTGATCCGCTCGATATAAAACCGGGTCAGTTCCCGTGATGAAATTGCCCCTTCATTCATCAGGGCAAGCAGCCTGTGGGCCGGCGCAAGGGCAAGCTCGGTGTCACGCATGGGTTTTGAACTTTCAGGTATCATAAAAGGATGAACTCATCTTGAGCCTCCGGGGCATAGCCTGCAATACCCCTTTCGATCAAGTGTTCAAGATGTCCCTGAACCGAAAGCCCGGCGGCAAAATGTAGCCTTGGGTCGATACCTTCATAAAGCTGCGTCACCATTTGCGAAATGCGCCGGTCCCCCGCCTTCAGGCGCTCGATAACCGCCGCCTCGCGCATTCGCCGATGGGCGATCAGGGCGCGGGTCAGGGTTCTGGGCCGCCGCACCTCCCCGCCATGCGCCGGCCAGTAAAGCGCATCATGGCGCGCCAGCAGTTTTTCCAGCGAGGCAAAATAATCCCCCATATTACCCCAGGGCGGGGCGATCACGCTGGTGGACCAGCCCATCACGTGATCGCCGGTGAACAGGACGTTTTCTTCCCTCAGGGAAAAGCACAAATGGTTGGAAATATGCCCCGGCGTATGCACCGCCTCCAGCGTCCAGCCCTTGCCCGCCACGGCCTGCCCGTCTTTCATCTCGAAATCCGGGACAAAATCGGTGTCCCCGCCATCATCAAGCTGCTTGCCACTGGTCTTGATGTTCAGATGCGGGCCAAAGGCATAGGTTGGTGCGCCGCTTTTCGCCTTGAGCGGCGCGGCTCCGGGCGAGTGGTCCCGGTGGGTATGGGTGAGAAAAATATGGCTGATCCGCTCATTTCCCAGCCCGTGCAAGAGCGCGTCCATATGCGCCTCATCCACCGGCCCCGGATCAATCACCGCCACCTCGCCGCGCCCGATGATATAGCTGTTCGTGCCCCTGAAGGTAAAAGGCCCCGGATTTTCCACCGTGATCCGGCGGATGAGCGGCGAGAGCTGGTAAATCTTGCCATATTCACACTCAAAATCTCGCGAAAACGGAATATTCCCGGCCATTAAGAATCCCTTGTTCAGCTATGCGATAGGCATTATAGAGGTTTAACGAGATGAATCGACAAGCTAAAAAAGGCAAATCCCATGACATTCGCCCCGACCCATCTGTCCATGTCACGCACTCTCTGGCCTGAGCTCAAGGGGTCTGCCCTGCGAAAAACCCTTCTGGTTCTTGCCGGAACAGCCTTGCTTGCCCTTTCGGCCAAGATCCAGATTCCGTTTTATCCTGTCCCCATGACCATGCAGACCCTCGTGGTCGTGCTGATCGGGGCGGCCATGGGCATGCGTCTGGGCGTGGCCACGATCCTGCTTTATCTGGCCGAAGGCGCTGCCGGCCTGCCGGTCTTTGCCGGACCGGTTGCCGGGCTGGCCTATCTGAGCGGACCCACGGCAGGCTTTTTGCTGGGCTTTGTTCTGGCCGCCGCCGCTGCCGGTTATCTTGCCGAGCGCGGCTGGGACCGCAATCTTGTTGGTACTTTCGCCCTGATGGTGCTGGCTGCAAGCCTGATTTATCTGCCCGGCCTGCTGTGGCTTGGCGCCTTGTTTGGCGCTGATATCGCCATCACCAAGGGCTTCTTGCCCTTCATCCTTGGCGATCTTCTTAAAATTGCGCTTGCCACCGTCATCCTGCCGGTGCTGTGGAAAATCATCCGTTAGGGAAAATCCGGCGTTATAGCCATGAACCGGGCGCTCGAAATTCTTCAAGGCCGCTTCGGGTATCATGACTTTCGCCAGCATCAGGCCGACATCATCGCCGCCCTCATCAAGGGACGCGATGTTCTGGCGCTCATGCCCACCGGCGGCGGAAAATCCCTGTGCTACCAGATCCCGGCTCTCATCCGCGAGGGCACGGGGATTGTCATCTCGCCGCTCATTGCCCTGATGCACGATCAGGTCGCGGCCATGCAGATCCTTGGCATCCGCGCCGCTTATCTCAACTCCACCCTTGATTTTGCCGCGATGCGCGAAACCGGGGCCGCGCTGCTCGCCGGTGAACTGGACCTGCTCTATATCGCGCCCGAACGCCTCGCCAATGAACGCACGCTTGAGCAGCTGGACCGGGTGAAAATTGCCCTTTTCGCCATTGATGAAGCCCACTGCGTTTCCCAATGGGGCCATGATTTCCGCCCTGAATACAAGCGGCTTTCATTCCTGCATGAACGCTATCCCGATGTGCCACGCATAGCCCTCACCGCCACCGCCGATGGCCCGACGCGGCGCGAAATCATCCGCGAGCTGGCGCTGGAGAAGGCCGATCAGTTCATCGCCTCCTTTGACCGCCCCAATATCCGCTACACCATCGCGCAAGGCGCGGGCGGGCGCGAGGCCCTGTGGCGTTTTCTTGCCCGCGAGCATGAAGATGATGCCGGGATCATCTATTGCCTTTCGCGCAAGAAGGTCGAGGATATCGCCCGCTGGCTGGGCGGCAAGGGCCGTGTGGCCTTGCCCTATCATGCCGGGCTGGACAAGCACAAACGCCAGCAGCACATGGAGAGATTTTTGCGCGAGGATGGCGTGATTATCGTCGCCACCATCGCTTTTGGCATGGGGATCGACAAGCCCGATGTGCGCTTTGTCGCCCATCTCAACCTGCCCAAATCCATCGAGGCCTATTACCAGGAAACCGGCCGCGCCGGGCGTGACGGCCTGCCCGCCAATGCCTGGATGAGCTACGGCCTGCAAGAGGTCATCATGTTCCGCCAGTGGCTGCGCGAATCTGAAGCGGGCGAAACCCACAAGCGCGTTCAGCATGGCAAGCTCGAAGCCCTGCTGGGCTTTTGCGAACTCACCACCTGCCGCCGCCAGGCGTTGCTGGCCTATTTTGGCGAGGATTTGCCCGAGCCTTGCGGCAATTGCGACAATTGCCTTGACCCGCCCGAAACCTTCGACGGCACGATCGCGGCGCAAAAGGCGCTCTCCACCGTGTATCGCACCGGCCAGATGTTCGGGGTGCAATATCTCATCGACGTATTGTGCGGCAAGGATGACGAGCGCATCCTGCGCAACCGCCACGATGCCTTGAGCACCTTCGGCATTGGCGCGGACATCAAACCGGTGGAATGGCGCGGCATTTTCCGCCAGCTCATCGCGCAGGGGCTTTTAACCTCCGATGCCGAAGGCCATGGCTCCCTGAAACTGGGCGAAAAAGCCCGCCCCGTCCTGCGCGGCGAGCAAGACGTGCAATTGCGCAAACGCAATAAACCCGCCGCCGCGAAACCCAAACCAAAGCGCAGAAGCCACGAAACCATTACTCTGACAGACGCCGACCAGCTCCTGTTTGATGCCCTGCGGGCCTTGCGCCTTGACCTGGCGAGGAAGAAAAATATTCCGCCCTACGTGATCTTCCACGATACGACCCTGAAGGAAATGGTCAGCACCCGGCCCGCCAGCCTTGAGCAAATGGCGCAAATTTCCGGCATTGGAGCCGCCAAGCTGAAGAAATACGGTCAAATCTTCCTCGATGCCCTGACCGCCTCACTTGATGAGCTTTGACAGCGCCTTGAACTCGGGCGTTCCGGCCCGCTCCAGCCACTCAAACACCGCCATTTCCGTGTTGATGATGGTGATCCCGGCATCGCGCATGCGGGCGAGGGCCAGTTTGCGGCTGGAGGCTTTGCGCGAGGTGACCGCATCGGCTGCCACGAACACCTCGTAATCTTCCCGCTTCAGATCCAGCGCGGTTTGCAATACGCAGACATGGGCCTCCATGCCGCCGATCACGATCTGGTCGCGGCCCTCGTCGCTGCCGATTTCAAGCCGTGCGTAAATCCCTTCATCACGCAGGCAGGAAAACGCGATCTTCTCCATGATCGCCGCATCCCCGGCCACGCTGGAGAGCGCTTTTGCGGTTGCTCCCAATCCCTTCGGGTATTGCTCGGAAATCACCGCCGGAATGCCCAGTTCCCTTGCAGCTTCAAGCAAAACCGTGCAGCGCCCGATCACCTGATCCGGCTTGGCCGTGACCGGGTAAAGTTTTTTCTGAACATCAATAATCAGCAATTGCGAGCGGTGTTTTTCAAGCATCCATCTTCCCCATGATCTTCAGCGCAAAGGCGGTTGATAGCGCACGTTCCTTCAGGCTGTCAAAACGCCCCGAAGCCCCCGCATGGCCGGCTTCCATGTTGGTCTTGAGCAGCAGGACATTATCATCGGTCTTGAGCGCCCGCAATTTCGCCACCCATTTGGCCGGTTCCCAATAGGTTACCCGCGGATCGGTCAGCCCGGCAAGGGCGAGGATTGGCGGGTAATCCCGCGCCGCGACATTGTCATAGGGCGAGTAGGCGGCAATGGTCTCGTAAGCCGCCTTGTCGGCAATCGGATTGCCCCATTCGGGCCATTCGGGCGGGGTGAGAGGCAAGCTGTCGTCCAGCATGGTGGTCAGCACATCGACAAACGGCACCTCGGCAATGATCGCGCCAAAAAGCTCCGGGGCCATGTTGGCCGTCGCCCCCATCAACATTCCCCCCGCCGAACCGCCATGCGCGACAATCCGCCCCTTCGCGGTAAAATTCTCCCGCGCCAGATATTCTCCGGCAGCGATGAAATCGGTGAAAGTATTCATTTTGTGTTCGCGCCGCCCGCAGGCATACCAGCGATAACCCTTTTCCATGCCGCCGCGAATATGGGCGATGGCATAGACAAAGCCGCGATCCACCAGCGAAAGGATATTGGTGGAAAAGGCGGCTGGCATGCTGATGCCATAGGCGCCATAGCCATAAAGCAGCAGCGGCGCGGAGCCATCAAGCACCGTGTCTTTGGCGTAAAGCAGCGATACGGGCACCAGCTCGCCGTCCTTTGCCGGGGCAAATACCCGCCGGGTGACATAATCTGAAGGTTTATGTCCCGAGGGCACTTCCTGGGTCTTGCGCAAGACCCGGCGGCGCGTGGTCATGTCATAATCAAACACCTGCGAGGGGGTGGTCATGGACGAATAGGTAAAGCGCAGGCTGTCGGTGTCAAATTCAAAACCACCCTGCGCCCCCAGCGAATAGGCCTCCTCGTCAAAGGCAATTTCATGCTCCTCGCCGCTGGCAAACTCACGGATCACCAGCCGCGGCAAGCCGTCCTCGCGCTCCAGCCGCACCAGGTGCCGCGCCGTGCAGTTGTGCCACAGGATCAGCCGTCCGGGCTTGTGCGGAACCACGTCTTCCCAATGCTCCACCCCCGGACTGCCCAGCGGCGCGCGGACGATGCGAAAATCCTCCGCCTCGAGATTGCTGCGGATGTAAAGATGTTCGCCGTGATGCTCCACGTCATATTCGTGTCCCGCCTGGCGCGGCGCGATCAGGAAAGGTTTCGCGTCTGGCTGCTCCAGGTCAACCAGGCGGATTTCCGAAGTCTGGTGGTCATGGGTATCAATGGCCAGGAAGCGGCGGTTTTGCAGCGCCCCTATCCCGGCAAAAAACCCGGCATCGGGCTCTTCAAAAACCAGCCGGTCCTTGCCCGGTTTTTCAAGATCACACAGAAAAATCCGCGACGGGCGGTGATTGGCATCAAGTCTTGTGTAGTAGAGATTTGCCGATGACTTGCCCCAGACCGGGTCGCCATTGGTATCGCAAATATCGTCGGCCACCCGCGCGCCGCTTTCAATATCCAGAATCTGGATGGTGTAATATTCCGAGCCCTTGTCGTCAAAGGCAAAGGCAATCCGGGTATGATCCGGGCTGTGCGCCACGCTCCCGATATTATAATAGGCCTTGCCCTTTGCCAGCGCATTGCCGTCGATGAGGATCTGCTCATCCTTGGTGCCGGTTCTGCGGCGGCAAAACAGCGGATGCTGGCCGCCAGTGATGAAGCGCGTGTAATACTCATATGCGCCATCCCTGGCCGGGACGCTGGAATCATCTTCCTTGATCCGGCCTTTCATCTCTTTGAAAACCTGGCTTTGCAGCGTGCGGGTATCTTGCATCCAGCCCTTGATATAGGCATTTTCCGCCTCAAGGTAATCACGGATTTCCGGGGCAAGGGTATCCGGGTCACGCATGACATCTTGCCAGTTATCCGCCCTCAACCAGGCATAATCATCTTGCCGGGAAATGCCGTGATAGGTGTCCTTTTGCGGTTTTTTAGGCGCCTGCGGGGCCGGTGAAATACTCATTCTTCCTCCTCGCTTTCCAGCTTCAGCGCCGCCCCGTTAATACAATAGCGCAAGCCCGTGGGTTCGGGGCCATCGGGAAAGACATGCCCCAGATGCGCATCGCAATCCGCGCAGCGCACCTCCGTGCGCCGGGCAAACAAGCTGCGGTCCTCGTGTTCGGATATGGCCGCGCCGCGCACCGGCGCAAAATAGCTGGGCCAGCCCGAGCCTGAATCATATTTGGCTTTCGAAGCAAATAATGGTGCGCCGCAACAGGCGCAGTGATAAACCCCGTCTGATTTTTCCATGGCATAGCTGTGCGAAAACGCCCGTTCCGTTCCATTCTTGCGGGTGATCCGGTAGGTTTCCGGGCTCAAAATGGCTTGCCATTCCGCATCTGTTTTCTTGATTTTCATAATAAATCACCCATTTGTTTCATTGTTGTTTTTCAAGCCATTCGGATTTGTAAACCGGCGGCGGGGATTTGTCTTGAAGATTTCGTGCGTAAGTCACTTTCAAGGTTCTTCGCAAGTGATACTCTTTCTTAACTTTGTAATAATTTAGCATCCTGTTGGATTGCTGATATTACAAAAAGTGATAAAATAAAACTTGTTATTCTCCTGATGAGGTTTATTTATCAGTACCTGAGCCAAGGCGCTCTCTACTTGATTCTGCGATTGCAGTGAAAAATCTGGAGAGTCAAGGTCAAACAAAACGAAGACGCTCAATTTTTTGAGTTTAGGAAAGTACCATGAACGAAGAACAAAACAACGCGGAGATCATTGAATTCACAACAGACATTGTCGCGGCATATGTTGGCAATAATGTTGTCTCGACCAGTGATCTGCCAGCCCTGATCGGCGATGTATACAAAGCCCTCCACAAGGCGGCGAAAACAAGCGATGAGCCTGTAGCTGCACCATTGAAACCGGCTGTGCCGGCCAAGAAGTCCCTGACGGATGATTATCTTATTTGTCTTGAAGACGGCAAGAAGTTCAAATCCTTGAAGCGCCATCTGCGCACGCATTACAATCTCACACCCGAGGAGTATCGCGAAAAATGGGGATTGCCGCCAAATTACCCCATGGTGGCCCCCAATTATGCCGCTGCGCGTTCACGTCTGGCGAAGGAAATCGGCCTGGGACAGAAAAAGCGCCGTAAAAAGAAGTAAGAACCAGGTCCGGTTTGGAGGTTTTTCCCAAACCGGGCGCTGGACCAGGACAGTATAACTGTCCATATGTGGTAGGTGGTGGCGAAAAAACGGATATATATGCTGTCTGATATCGCGTCAGGCAGCATTTTATGCCCGCCTGCATCATGGTAAATACCATGTTAATAATTTTTCTTGTCAAGATTCACCTGTGGATTCATACTCTTAACTGATTCGTTTCAAGGTCAGGGGGGGATATGGCCGGGATTTCTGAACTTGCATTCCGCACACAATTGGTGATTCCAGAGCAAAAAGCACTCTATGATTACTGGCGGGGACTGCTCCGGGAAGGCGCACTGCCCCGCCGCCGGGATATCACGCCTGCCGGGTTTCCGCGCTTGCTGCCGATGATTAGCCTCATTGATGTGGAGCATTCTCCAAAGCGCTACCGGATTCGCCTCGCCGGGACCGGCTTGCATGATATCTATCAAAACGAGATCACCGGGAAATACCTTGATGAATGTGACTGGGGCGGCAAGCCTGAATACTGGCAGGCGGCCTGCAGCCGGGTTGTTGAGCGCAAGAGGCCGGCCCAGGGGATCGTCAAGTCAAAGGACCACCTCGTGCAATTCTGGCTGCGCCTGCCGCTTTCATGTGACGGCCAGCGGGTAAACATGATCCTGTGCTATGACAGTTTTGTATCCGTGCAAAAGGCTAGGCGCCTGACAAATCAGTCACTCGCCTGCTGAGCCTGTTTTCCCTTGAGTTTGCGCAAGTTCGCAAGTTCCGCCCGTAACGCCTGTCTTAGCCCGATATGCCGGTTAAGATCATAGGCCCAGTGCCCGGCCCTTCCAAGCTGGCGCTCATGGCGGATTGCGCGCGACAAGCGCCGCACGATTCTCAAGGTTTCACTCGCGCTCTCCTCGCTGTTTTCAAATTCACCGCCGATCAGGAGAGGCAGTTGCGTCTGGCGCCGGTAATGTTCCGCGCCGCCCATGATGGTCAGGTGGATAGCGCGCTGGAAGCGGTTTTTCAGGTTGCCAAATTCACGATTCTGCTCTTCCCGGGATGCCGGTATTTTCATTTCTGTATCCTTGAAGCATTATTTGAGCTTCAAGGATGGGGTATCAGAGCGAGTCGGGGATTACTATTTGCTCAAAAAACATTTTACCGGTTTTGGATTAAAAATACTCAACTTGCATGACAATCCGCGCCGCCCATTCCAGTTTCTGGTCATAAAGCGTCTCGGCCTCGCATCTTATGGGAACAAGCGTGAAGCGCTCGCCGCTTCCCCGGATGATCCGCCTGAGCAAGGTCGCGCCATTGGCCAGATGCGCAAATCCGTCACAGCCCAGCGCATTCGACATGCTGCGCCCGAAAAACCGCTCGCCAATCAAGATGGTGTCCTTCCTGTATGGCCCGATGGCTTGGCCAAGGCGGATCGCCACCGGGTCAATCGCCGGAATGGAGACCCGGAAAGAGGCCTCCTCGTTCATGGACATGACCGGCTTGTGAAGCGCCCCGTTTCCCTCAAACTGTCCCAGCAGGGGAATATCCCCCTGCGTGCTGATTGCCAGCAAGTCGGCCGGATGAGTTTCGAGAGCCTGGCTGAGTTTCTCCAGCCAGTCAACGGAGACGGTCATGTTCCCGGTTTCCAGCCGCTGAATGGTTTGCGCTGTCGTATCGGTGAGTTCGGCAAGCTGTTGCAGGGTCAGGCCGCGAGTCTTTCGCATTTGGCGTATTCGTGTTTGCATAACTCTCCCTCCTGCTTGCCCTTTTTGCATAAAAAACGCGAATCCAGAAAAAAATTATCCCCGCACCGCAAAATTATCGTAAAAAACTAACACAAGAGGCATTTATTCCTACAACCAGTAAGGGTATTTGCCTCAGGGGTCTTACAGGGATCCGTGTATCAGTCAGGCGAGGAGAATCAAAATCATGAACAACAGGGGAAAACAGACCGATATAGGACAGGCCGGTAATCGCAAGGGGGTCCCGGTTTTTGGAGATATCCACGCCATGGCCTTGCAGCGGCAGATTGAAAAAAGCGTCTCCAACGCCTTTCAGGTTCCCGAGCGTGAACTGCGCGCCCGCACCCGCCGCAAGGCCCATACCGCCTTTGCGCGCCAGGTCGCCATGTATCTGGCCCATGTTGGATGCGGCATGAGTTACTCCGAGGTTGGCCGCCTGTTCGGGCGTGATCGCACAACGGCGGCCCATGCCTGCCGTCTCATTGAAGACCGGCGCGATGATCCGGGACTTGATCTTTCCCTGGATCATCTGGAACAGGCCGTCCGTCACTGGGCCGACCGCCGCATCATGCACTCCTGAACCGAAGGTCATCATCATGCGCCGCGCAAAAACAACACAACTGACCAACCGGGAAATCGCCCGCGAAGCGCGCCGGATATTCCGGCCGCTTTCAAGATCTGGCCACCACCTGACCCTGCTTGACGGGAAAGATGCCCTTTACGCGGTAACAGGCAAACGAAACCTTGGAAAAAAAGCAGCGGTAAGCACTACGAAACCATTTCTTGATGCCTTCCTGAAAAAGGGGTGGCTTTCACCGGTATCGGCGACAGCCTGGGCGCTGAACGAATCTGGCGCTGCCTGGTTGCGCCGGGCGCAGGCTGATGACTCTCCCTTTGCCACCCAGCATCGCCTTGAATCCACGAGGAGATTTAAGGCTGCTAACGGGTCTTTTGAACAATTGCGGGTAAATGATGGTGAAGACCCCCTGGGCTGGTTGCGGGCCCGCAAGGGCCGGGGGGGCAAGCCGTTGCTCAACGCCGCCCAGATGGAAGCGGGATTGCGCTTGCGCCATGATTTTACCCTTGGGCATTTTACCCCGCGCCTGACCGCAAGCTGGGAGCATACCGGGCAGGGGCGAAAGGGGCGGCGAAACCGCGCTGGGGCCGGGGTTGAGCTGAGTGATAGCGCCCTTGCGGCCCGTCAGCGTTTTCGCAAGAGCCTGAATGCGGTGGGGCCGGAATTATCCGGCGTTCTGGTGGATATTTGCTGCTTTTTGAAAGGTTTGGAAGAGGCCGAAAAGGCCAATGGCTGGCCGCAGCGTTCCGGCAAGCTGGTCTTGCAAATGGCGCTCACCGCCCTGGCCCGCCATTATGGCCTGATTTCAGATCAAGCTGCCCCCCGCCGCCATGCCCTTGTGCATTGGGGAACTGCGGATTATCGCCCGGAAATCGACGGGTTTCAGGACTCCAGCGCCTTGCGGGCCTCGTCCTGAATCCGCTTGACCATGGAGGCCAGGCCGTTTGAGCGTTGCGGTGTCAGGTGATCCTGGAGCCCGATCTGCCCCAGGACCGCGAGTCCATCAATATCAAGGATTTCACGCGCGGTTTTTCCCGAATAGACTTCCAGCAAGATAGACACCAGCCCGCGCACGATATGCGCATCAGAATCGCCGATAAAGTGCAGAACCGGCTCACCGTCTTCGTTCTTGTCAATCCGGGTGGACAGCCAGACCTGCGAGACACAGCCATGCACCTTGTTGTGTTCGTTGCGTTCATCATCGGGCAAGGGCTCAAGATCGCGGCCAAGTTCGATGATATAGCGGTATTTTTCTTCCCAGTCCTCGATGAACTCGAAATCTTCGATTAGCTGCTGAATGGACATGGTCTCTCGCACGTAAACAAAAACCTGAGCAGACACATAGGCGCAATGGCCCCCAAGAACAACAGGCAAAAGCAATAAGTAAAAACGGAAAGAAAAATTCGCGCACCCGGATCACGGCAAAAGGGCAGGGGAAAGCCGCTTCCTGGGTGCGCGCCCCGGCAAACCGTGTTGCCGGTATAAAGGTCGGTTCAGGACGAACCGTGGGGGTAATCTTCAATCAGCGGCCTGCCACCGCTGCGGTGAGGGTTTGACCCTTCAGGTCAGGCATTGCTGCGGGGGCCTTTCCATGCCGGGGCCAGGTCATTCGGGTTCAAGGTATTCTGCGAGCGCCGGTTACCGCTGGCCGCATCGCGAGGTGAAGGTTTCAACCGGTTGGCCTTGTTGATCTTGTCCATTTTGCGTGAAATGACCGGTTGCGCATCGGCTTGCTTGCCCAGCCCGTCGGCTGCGGCAGGAACGCTTGCCTTGGGTGGCGTGGCATCGGCGCCAGCAGCCCACTGGTAAAGCAGGTTTGCGCCATATTTGGCCTTGTCGGCAAAGGCCTTTACGGCATTTTGTCCGGTTTCGCAAACGCCCGGGTTGCGATCGCAAAATCCCACCAGGTCGCTGGCCGTTTCGCTGGCGGCGGAAACCGCCTGGTTAAGGGAGACTTTATCGGCCGGGTTTTCAACGCTGTCCTCGCGCCCGGTTGGTAACAGAAGAATAACTATGGAGAGCCAGAAGGCCGTGCGTAAGATGTTCATGGTTTTGCCCTTTTCCTTGAAAGAGCGCATGTTGTTGTTATTGTCGCGCTCATTGTGGTTTCGTTCGTTTGTTTTTTTGTTGTTTTGCCACCATAGAAAAGAATTATTCCGAGCAAGTAAAAACGTGAAACAATATTTAATTTAACTTGTATTATTATTTATAGAAAAATTGATATTCTAAAATAAAAAAAGAATACTTGGGAAATTCTCAAAAAAATTTGTTGAAATGAAAGTCGGTTTTTCAAGAAGTTTTGTTTTAATTTTAGGGAATTTTCCAACAACCGGACTCCCCCGGAAATCCGCCATTTTTTCAGGTGAAACAGTTCCCGCCGCGCCGCGCCAACTCAGGATTTTGCCTTCTTGGCGTGGTGTTTTCCTTCTTGTTTTGCTGGTTTATCCTTCTTTGAAGCCGCAATTGAAGGTTGGTGGACCGGGCCGTTGGTGAGCTGAAAAAAACTGAAAAAAAGCAGCAAAAAAAGATCAGCCCGGGAAATAATTTCGGCAAGTGATGTGTTTTTAGCATTCCTTAAGGCCGCTCCTGTAAGCTTCGCCCATAATGAAAGGGACAGTGGCCGGTCATGGCGCACTGCTAGGGATGGTGAATATCAAGGATCATTTGGCGCGGGTTCGCCAGTCGCTGGCTGCTTATGTACATGAATCCGCTCGTGGCGATGCGTTGCAGCGCACAAGGCATCACTCATTTATAACTTCGCATCTGTTCAGCGGTCTGATGGCGCTGTGCGCCTTTCCGGTATACTTGGCCATTGCCGGTCAACCTGACCTTATGGAATCGCTTGCCTTTATCTGGCTGCTCACGCCGATTGGCATCGCGGCCTTTCTCTCGCGCACCGGAAAACTTGAAACGGCGCACCTGATATCGGCGGCAAACCTGACGGCTCTTGTGGTTTTCGTGGCGGCAATCACCGGCGGGGTACAGTCCTTTATTATAGCCTGGCTGATCGTGATCCCGGTCGAGGCTTCATTGGCCGCCTCGCGCCGCACGGTCATTTCTGCCCTCCTGCTGGCCTGCGCCGCCCTGGTCGGGTTGTTTGTTGCCGGGGATATGGGGCTGTTGCCGCCGCCGCGCCAGTTTGACATGTCCATGAATGTATTGCTGGCCATTGGCGTCATGTCGGCCATTATCTATGTAGGCGGCATCGCGGTAAATGTGGAAAAACTGCATCGCCAGTCAGCCCGGGCCATCAAGGAGGGGGAGTCGCGCTACCGCCTTCTGGCCGAAAACGCCACCGACCTGATTTCCCGCCATTCCCATAATGGCCACGCCATGTTCGTCTCCCATGCCGCCCATACCCTGATTGGTTGCCCGCCCGAGCAGTTGCTGGCCGACGGGCTTTTCGAGCAGGTGCATATTCTGGACCGCCCGGCCTTCCTGAGCGCGATCTCCGGGGCTTATGTGTCCGGCAAGCCGGTTTCGGTGGAATACCGTTTACGCAAAAAGGATGATGAGGCCCCCGGAGGTGCATTCATCTGGGTGGAAATGCGTTGCCGCATGGATGCCAATGGCGATATTGTCGCGGTGACCCGCGATATCTCCGGGCAAAAGGCGCAGGAGGAAAGAATTATTGAAGCCCGCGACAATGCCGAGCGGGCCAATGTCGCCAAGTCACAATTTCTGGCCAATATCAGCCATGAGCTGCGCACGCCGTTAAACGCCATCATCGGATTCTCCGAGATCATGAATCAGGAACTTTTCGGCAAGCTGGAAAATGAACGTCACCGGGAATACGCCATGCTGATTCACCAAAGCGGCGAACATCTGCTGCAACTGGTGAACGACCTGCTCAATATGGCCAAGCTCGAATCGGGGAAATATAACCTGTGCCGCGAGGAATTTGATCTGGGCGACCTGATCCGCAATGTCCACAAGATCATCGCGCCATCGGCCGAAGAGCAAAACCTCAATGTTGAAGACGACCTGGCTGAAAATCTGGACCCGTTTTGCGCTGACAAGCGCGCCTGCCGCCAGATCCTTCTCAACCTGCTGGCCAATGCGGTCAAGTTCAGCAAGCCAGGAGGCAAGATCACGATCCGCGCCCGGCGCCGCGATGGTGGCGTGGCCATAAGTATCTCCGATCAGGGCATCGGTATCGCGCCAGAAGATATCAAGCGCCTTGGCCGCCCCTTCGAGCAGGCGGACAGCGCCTATGATCGCCATTACGAGGGCACTGGCCTCGGGCTGTCTATCGTCAAGGGGTTGTTGCACTTGCACGGTGGCGCCATGAGGATTGAGAGTGAACCTCATAAAGGCACCACGGTAACCGTCACCTTTCCCCAAAAGGCCGAAGTCCGGGTCCTGCATGACAAGTCAAGCGAGCAAGATAACCTCTCTCCCATTCACGCCCGTACGACCGCCTAGTTTTCTGGCAAATCGGAAAAATAATCCCCGGCTTGATTCCTTCCGTTAGAACTTTATTAACGTTAATAGGCGTTAACTTGAACGAGTCGAACAACGAGGAGAGCGTTTCTTCAAGATTTTGACGCAGGAGGAGGCCGCTATGGGTCTAGTGCTTCAGTTTCAATCCCTCCCGCCAAGCCGGCGGCATAACTTTTCGCAATTGCCTGGCCAGAGCGGTCCGGCTAAGGGAAAAACGGCGGATATTATCATCTTTCCGGGCGTTCGCCGTGAGCGCGGCTTGACCAAGAAGAGCAAACTGTACCCGCCTGAACCTTGTCAGGCCGGCAAATGGCCTGCTGAATAAGGCGCACCCCCATATTAATCCGGGCAGGGCAGATGAGATTCGCAATCTGTATGGCGCTTTTGAGCGTGAGTGTTTCCGCCTGTGCCGGAAAAGGTGATTTTGGCCGTAAAGCCTATTCGGTTCTGGATGACGAGATTATCCCCGCGGCCAGCAAGGTTACCGGGCAGATTCGTAAAAAGACAGTCTCCTGGTATCCCCTGACCCATGACGAACGCCAGATGAGAAATATCTCCTGGTCACTGATAACCCCTTACGGCAAGCCGGTCTTCCTAGAAAAGACAATCGGGCGTATCGAAGATGCCGGTTTGGTCTCCAACACGATTGCCTGGAATTCGCCCGAACGCTACCTGGCGCGCATCAAGCGGGAGAAATTTTCCAATGGTAACGCCCGGGTGGGCTTCATCCGCAAGCATATCCGTGATGACCAATGGCAATTTGACCGTTTCAAACCCCTTGTCCGGCGGGTCTTTCAGGCCGATGCCAAGCGCCTTGCCGCCCTTGAGCGGATGCGGGACAAGGGACCATCTGAATATGACAATGCCCTGGGCCGGGTAAAGGAAAACCGCCGGGTCGTCAGCAAGACCCTCCACGCCCTTGACCTGCGTCTGCGCGGCTATGACAAGGCCCTGCGCCAGACGCAATTGCAATTCCCGGAGGCAGATATCAACCGGGCAGGGGCGATGCTGGTTGAACTGAAATCACAACGCGACCGCTTTGCAGCCCGCCACCGCCGGGATCTTGGCGCGATATGACGCCACGCGATCATGGTTCAAAGGTATAAAATCCCGCTCACCTTGCCGCCGCGTTTTCCCCTGACGATTTCAACCCGGTTTCCGTTGGTATCCGTGTAGCGCTGAACTTTTCACTCGGGTTGATTGGGCGGGGCAGGTTTTGCGGGGTGGCATAGCGCATCGTCGATGCAGCCGGTTGCAGCATTTTGGCCATGGTTTCCAGGTCACCAAGCAATACGGTTTCAATTTTCCCTGACATGTTGACATTCAAAAAGACAAATAGCCGGGGGGAAACAGAAGGCGTCAGGATGACAGAATAAACACCCTTGTCATGAAACACCCAGTCCACCATCAATGACTTTATGATATCAAGGGGCAGGCTGCCCAGCATATCGGCATGCCGGCTGTAGACCGCCAGTTCCTTCTTGTTCCGGGTAAGCGCGTCATATTTGAATTTGGAAATGGCGCCGTCCAAAACCGGCCCAATTCCCGTTTGGGATAGATACCTCGAATTCTCGATCATCCTTGCATGGACCCGCAGCTTCACGCGCCGAAGATCGGCCAGGCTGTCCGCATCTTGCAATAAAAGCCACCGTTGGAATTGCTCGATGTTTCCGTTCAGCAACCGGGCGCGCATATCCTTGAAGTAAGACACGATATTCCGGGTAAACGTGCCCTTCAGCAATAACCAGACCGGGGGAAGATCGCCTTGGGTAAGCGTTGCTTGCGAGATGGCCTGTCCCCGGACCCGTTCGCCCGAGGCCAGGTATAAATCCCAGATCTTCCAGCCCCCTTCCTTCTTTTTCCAGCGGGTGAGCAGCACGCCATCCACCCAGGGATTGAAATACAAAAGATACATATCCGGTTTTGCAGGGCGCACGACGATCACCGAAAGGGCGAAAAAATCTTTCGGCTTACCATTGTTGTCCGCAATATAAGAACGCACCGTGCGATTCCACCGCTCCAGGGCCCGTGGCTCCATGAAAGCACGGGCCGCGCTGTCTGGCGAGACTATCATTTCGGCCCGAAAGCGCTCGAATGCACTTGCCTTGCGGGGGGCAGAATTTGCAGGGCTTCCAGAAAAGCCAGGGAGTCCTGCCACAAAAGCGGCAAAAACGATGATACGCACACCCACTCTCTTCATTATTGCAAGCTCCCTTACCCTGAACATTGGACTTTTTCACCTCTTCCAGATCACAGATTCCCAACCATGGCAGATTCCCAAGAGCGAACGCCTACCTGTTGACCGTAGGCTGGCTGGCAACGCCGCCGGCCGGGCCCGGGCCGCCAGGTGAAGGTGCAAAACCATCCTTGCTCAAGACCTCGCCAAATACAGTAGCAAAATCATGCACCGCATCGCCCAGTTTACCCCCCAGGTAACCGCCGATAACAGCGCCCCCCGGGCCCGCCGTTGCGCCCCCGGCAGCGCCCAGCCCGCCAAATGCAAACTCGAGAGCCGATTTGATACCATTATCAACAGCTTCATCAAATTCCTTCTCATTGTCCGAGGTAATCCCCTTGCTGTTCCACCCGGCATTCACGGTGCTATGAATATACCCGGCAACTTGCGCCGCCTTTGCTGCTTTTCCCGTAACCCCGTTCACAAGAACGCCAAAGGTCTCGTTAGCAGTCTTGGCCGCGGCCACGGCATAGGGTGATATTTCAACAGGTTTTTGCGGTGGCATCAGTGGCGCCGCCCTGGGATACCACCCTTGTTGAGGTTGCGCTGACTTGTAATCAGGAGGCCGCCATGACCCTCCATATGTCTCGGATAGAGGCGCAGGCGAGGCGTAAGTCTGTGTTGGCCCGGCAGGGGCGTATGAAGGCGCTGGTGCAGACGGCCTTCGCCGCACGCCCTGCTGCGGTCTGGTGGGGGTCATGGGCACGAAGCCCGAAGGGGTCTCCCAGCCCCATCTATATTCTGGGACCGGACCATCCTTGACCTTTACCCATCTTGGCAAAAACGCCTTTCGGGAAGGATCCCCCCAGGTATATTCAGGGACCGGACCATCCTTGACCTTCACCCATCTCTTGCGGCTTGGGCGTGCAGGCCTCCTCCGGCGTGTTGATCGCCGCACAGCCCGCCGCCGAACCTTTCTGCGGATATATCGGCGCGACTTGCGCGGAGCCATCATGCGCTTTCTGAGATTATCCAGGCTCTCCCCGCCACCACCGCCGCCACTGCAACATGCCCTTGCGCCCGTGGGGTAAACCACGGCTGCAAGGCCAAGAACGAGGCTCACAAACGCAAATAACCGGAGATACCTGCAAAACGAAAACAGGACGCCCATAAGCATTCTCCATATCCGTTCATCCATGTCGTTCATGTCGTTGGATTTTAGGCGTTTAAGGAGAGCCTTTCCATTGAAATCAATGAGACATTTCCGCGCAGACAAATTCGCCCAAGCTGGCCCGGAGGCTTTGCGCATAGGCCCGGAACGGACGAAAGGCGCGCAAAACGACAAGGCCGGTTGCGCTGGTATCCTGGATAATCAGGGTTTTTTCCGAGGCCTCGATATCGCGTTTCCTGGTGTCAATAATCAGGTCGATTTTTTCAAAGACCTGGTAAGAATCATTCAGGGCAAACCTGTTGCGGCCCTTGCTGTCATAAACCGTTATGGACCAGTATTCCCCGGTCACCGGGCCGGTCAGCCGCACCGGGGCGCGCCGTGCATCGTAGCGGCAGACGAGAATCTCCATATCCGGGTTTTCCCTTGCAAACACCCCGCTCTGGTCCGGGGCCGGCGTGAAGCGGGCCAGCGTATTGGCCTTTAACATGGAATAAGCACTTGCTGTTGCGCTTTTGGGCGCAAAAGCGGGCAATGCAAGAATTGCCACGATATGGACAACCGCCGCCAGGAGACATACCGCAACCGACCAGAAGAAAAGACGTACGATCAGCATTTTGTTCTCCCGATAACCGGGAGCGGCGTGCTGGCCGGGTCGGCAACATAGCCGCGTGAGGGGTTGTAGAGCCGCAAGATCAACTGGCGCTTGCCATCCTCGCCGCCGGGCAGCCAGTTCCCCGGATGGGCTTCGGGCGCAACCACAATATGGATGTTGTCTTTATCCGCCCGGATGATATTTTCGCTGTTAAACCCGTATCTGCGGGCCGGATTGCGCACCAGGTTGCCCTTTTCATTGTAAAGCGAAAGCGACCATCTCGTGGCATCAAGGGCTTGTCCGTCAATTACATAGGTGCAGCGCGCCTCAAGCGGACGGCCTTCACTATCTTGACCGGCAAAGAAGTACATCACCTCAAGCGCCTTGGCCGGCAACATGCCATTGCGCTTGAAATGGGCTACGGTGTACGGGTCGGCATCTGGCGCCCCCGCTTCGCGCCGCAGCACCCAGGGGCCATGTTTCAGGCGGAAAACTCCATATGTATCGTCCAGCGCATACCACGCCGAGCCAATCCCCAGAACCAGGCTCAAGGTCAAAAACACGGCATATTTGATAAATGCGCCCAACGGTCCCCCTCGTTGCCTCCATAAAGCCCGAATGGAATGACTTAAATCATTTTTTGCCGCAAGACAAAAAGAATTGGCCATCAACGGTCATTTTGCCAGCTCTTCCAGTTGCGCCGCTGGCTCCCGCGATTGTTAAATCTCTGGGCTTTGCGTCTGCGCACTCCCCGCTTGCTGAAATCCTTGCGTTTGCGGACGACCCGCCCATTGCCAAACCGGCCACCCCTGATATCGCCGGTAATGCGCGTGCGGCCCGGGGCGCCGCCGACGAAGAAATCATCATCCTGGTTGGTAAAGGGCGAACGATATGTCCGGTAAACCCGCCGCTTTTCCGCATAAGGGTCATTGCCATAGGGCATCGACATCACCCGGCGCTCATCGTCCAGAAAGCCATCATCGTCAAAATTGTCTCCCAGGTAGCGGCTGCCATAACCTTCTTGTTCATTGCTGCGCAACAGCGCTACCCGGGGCATCCGCAACTGGTCTTTGGAATACACGGAAGTCATGAAACGCTGCCAGGTCATGGCGGGAACGCTGCCCCCCGTCATCCGGCGCATGGGGCGGTAATCATCATTGCCAAACCAAACCGCGGTGGAAAGCTGTGCCGTGTATCCGACAAACCAGGCGTCACGGTAGCCTTGCGTGGTGCCGGTCTTGCCCGCCGCCACGGCATCGCGCAACCGCGCCCGCCGCCCGGTGCCATCGGTAATCACATGCGCCAGCATCATGTTGAGGTCAGCGATATAGCTGGGTGAGAATATCTGCTGCCGCTTGGGCGCATCCCGGTCCCGGTTGTAGATAACCTTGTCTCCCTCCTGGGTGCGGATTTCCAGCACCGAATAGGGCTTGGCCGCCCGTCCGCCATTGGCAAAGGTAGCATAAGCTCCGGCCATCTCCAGAACTGAAACCTCCGAAGTGCCCAGCGGCAGGGAGCGATTCGGTACCAGCTTGGAATGAATCCCCAGCTTTCGGGCCGTGCGGATAATATTCTTGCGGCCAATCTCTTCGGCCAGCTTGACAGGTATGGTGTTGATCGAGCGTTTCAGCGCGGTGGTCAAGGTCACCTCGCCGCGATAACGCCGGTTGTAGTTTTTCGGCGACCAGTCACCGATCGTCACCGGGCTGTCATAGACGATATCATAAGGCCGGTAACCATCGCGCAGGGCGGTAAGATAGACAAAGGGCTTGAACGACGAGCCGGGCTGGCGCCTGGCGTCCGTGGCCCGGTTGAACTGGCTGGTGCCATAATCCTTGCCCCCCACCAGCGCCCGGATAGCGCCATCGGGCGCCACCGCCGCCAACGCCGCCTGGTCCACGTTATAGCTGCGCGAATTGGTCCTGAGCGCCGAGAGGATCACGTAATCCGCCTTTTGCTGGATATGCGGGTCCACCGTGGTCCTGACCCTGAGCGCATAGGCCCGGCCCCTTGCCAGTTTCTTGGTTTCGGCAAAGGCATAATCAAGGAAGTAGTTGGGGTTAAAGCGATATTTATCATCCCGCCGGACAATTTCCGCCGGGTGCATCTTGGCGCTGATAATATCGCCCTGGGTGGCGAAACCGGTGGCCACCATGCGGTCCAGCACCACCGCGGCCCGCGCCCTTGCCGCCGGCAGGTTGCGCGCCGGAGAATAGCGCGAGGGGGCCTTGAACAATCCCGCCAGCATTGCCGCTTCGGCCAGGTTCACATCGCGGATGGATTTGCCGAAATAGGTCTGGGCGGCAGCTTCCGCGCCAAATGCGCCAGCTCCCATATAGGCCCGGTCCAGATAGAGCTTGAGAATCTCTTTCTTGCTCAGCCGCGCCTCGATCCACAGCGCCAGGAACGCCTCGTGAATCTTGCGGCGGATGGTTTTTTCCGAAGACAAAAACAGGTTTTTCGCCAGTTGCTGGGTCAGCGTCGAGCCGCCCTGCACGATGCCGCTGGCCCGCACATTGGCCATCAGCGCCCGCAAGGTGCCGATGACATCAATCCCGAAATGCGAGAAAAACCGGCTGTCCTCGGTGGCCAGCACCGCGCCGATGAAAACCGGCGGGAACTCGTCCAGCGGAACCGTGTTGTTGTGCAAAATCCCGCGCTGGCCGATCTCGGTTCCGTTGACATCGGTAAAAACCACCGAATAGCGCTGGTTCTGGGTCCAGATATCATCACTGTCCTTGATGTCGGGAAGGGCATAGCCAACAATGCCGATGGCAAAGATCAGGATCGGCAAGAAGCTCTCCGAGACTACCTCAAGGCAAAACCGGGGAAATCCGCGCACGTGAATGCGTTCAAACAGGCTGGAAAAGGAAAGCCAGCTCTCGCGCAGCCACTGCCCGAGGACGAAGGACCAGTCATTGATCCGGCTGTCCGCCGCCAGCATGGCTTTCTTGATCTTGTCAATTTTGACCTTGTCTATATTGGAGCGTTTTGACACGGAAACTGTACTAATTCCTTACAATTCTTTTGCAGGCCGGGGTCTGAACCTGATATCTACAAGGATCATGCCAGCACACCAATACAAAGACAGGTATCATGAATTTATGGCGATAATAGAGCAAGACACGGATGATATACCATTCTGGCGTGAAAAAACCCTTGAGGAAATGGACAAAGACGAGTGGGAATCCCTTTGTGATGGTTGTGCGCGGTGCTGTTTGCTGCAACTGGTTGATGAAGAAACCGGCGCATTGGCCGTCACCGGGGTTGCCTGCGCCTTGCTTGATTCGCAAAGCTGCACCTGCACGGATTATGAAAGGCGCGAGTTCAAGGTCATCGGCTGTTTGCGCCTGACGCCTGAACTCGTCCGCACCCTGAACTGGCTCCCGGTCACCTGCGCCTACCGCCTTCTGGCCGAAGGTCATGACCTTCCCACCTGGCATCCGCTGGTCTCTGGCGATCGGGAAAGTGTCCATGCTGCCGGGATCTCGGTGCGCGGCAAGACGGTAAGCGAGAATGATGTTGAACCTGAAGACTTGGAGGACTGGGTTATTTCCAGCCAGGTTGAAGGAAAAGATTAGGAAAAGAAAACACCTAACAGGTTATATTTATTTAAACATGCAAGCATATATCCCCGTACAAGCATAATAATATCACAAGATACGTAAAAAATTGCTTGACAGCGAAACGCTGCTTAGGGTAGTCTTTGCTACAGTCAGACAATTGCGTTTGGGGTCGCGCCTGTTTTCGCTCCACGCAAACCCAAAGTGACGAACAGCCAACATCGTAATGAAATCCGAAACATCTGCCGACTGGCAAGAGGTGCGCAATGCCTATTGTAACACCGCCATGCCGGTGCGGGATATCTGCACCCGTTTCAATATCACGCGGTCCGCCCTGTACCGGCGCATAAAATGTGAAAACTGGCCCCGGCGCAAGGATGCCGCGCAACCGGGCAGGGGCGCAAAATCCAGTAGCGATGTAGCTGCGCCTTGTGAACACGACATGGTCGCGCGTCTCCTGGGCGTGTTCCTCAACCAGTTGCGCGAAGCCGAAACGGCGGCAAATGCACCCGGCGCAAGCGCCACCGAGCGTGAGCGCGCGGGCCGGGCGCTGAATGTGCTTTTACGCAACTATGAAAAACTGAAAGAGCATGAAGACATGCAATCCTCAAAGAGCAAGGAAACCCGTGATGGGGCAACCGGCGCATGGCAAAGCGGCGAGGAGGAGCGCCTGCGCAAGGAAATTTATCAGCGCCTCGCTCGCCTCGTGCAAAAACACCGATCTGAACGCCGCGCTGGAAAGCCTGAATCTGAAGGAACTGAACTTCCTCGCCCATGACTGGCAACTCTGGGCGCGCGACGACCAGTTGCCGCCGCAAGGAGACTGGACCACATGGTTGCTGCTTGGCGGACGCGGCTCGGGCAAGACAAGGGCGGGGGCCGAATGGATTCGTATGCTGGCCTCTGGCGGCGGGGAGGGGCAAGGTGGTGTCCCGCAACGCATTGCCCTGCTGGCCGAGACCCTGGCCGATGCCCGCGATGTGATGGTCGAGGGCGAATCAGGCCTTCTGGCCATCCATGCCGGGCATGAGCGCCCTGAATATCTGGCCTCGCGCCGCCGCCTGGAATGGAAAAATGGTAGCGTTGCTTATCTGTTTTCCGCCGAAGACCCGGACAGCCTGCGCGGCCACCAGTTCACCGCTGCCTGGTGCGACGAGTTGGCCAAATGGCGTTACCCGCAAGCCACGTGGGACATGCTGCAATTTGCCCTGCGACTGGGACCGCGCCCGCGCCAGATCGTGACCACCACCCCGCGCCCCATTGCGCTGTTGAAGGATCTGCTCACCCGTGACGGGGTCGTCACTGACCGCGCCAGCACCATGTGCAACCGGGCCAATCTGGCCCCGGCGTTTTTTGACGCCATTATTCATCGCTACGAGAACACCCGTCTCGGGCGGCAGGAAATGCTGGCCGAAATGCTTGAAGACAACCCCGATGCCCTGTGGCGGCGTGAGCAGCTTGAGCGGATAAGCCGCAAGTCCCATCCGCCGCTGGAGCGCACCGTCATCGCGGTGGACCCGCCGGTCAGCCGCGGAGCCGGGGCCGACGCCTGTGGCATCATCGCCGCCGGGCTGGCTGCGGACGGCGTGGCCTATGTGCTTGAAGACGCCAGCATCCAGGGCCTGCGGCCCCGCGACTGGGCCGCCCATGCGGTGAGGATTTACCATAAATACGGCGCTGATTGCCTGGTTGCCGAGGTCAATCAGGGCGGCGAAATGGTGCGTGATGTGTTGAACCAGGTCGATGAAACCCTGAGTTACCGCCCGGTTCACGCAAGGCGCGGCAAATGGCTGCGCGCCGAGCCTGTTGCCATGCTTTACGAGCAAGGCTGGGTGCGCCATGCCAACAATATGCCCGAACTGGAAGATGAAATGTGCGCTTTCACCATTGATGGCCGTGCAGATGGTCACAGCCCGGACCGCCTCGATGCGCTGGTCTGGGCCCTGACCGAACTCAAGCTCACCCGCGCCGCCGACCCGCGCGTGCGTACGATCTGAAAAAAATCCAACCCACAGGAGGACGAGGCTTTGCTCTATCAACGCCTGATCCGCTGGTTCCGGCCCGATGCCGCCGAGACCAAACAGAGCGCCACAGCGCCCTTGATTGCCTTGAACGCCCATGGCCAGCCGGTCTGGACACCGCGCAACTACACCGCCCTGGCCAAAGAGGGTTTCATGCGCAACCCGGTGGCCTATCGCTGCGTGCGCATGATCGCCGAGGCCGCCGCCTCCATCCCCTTCACCTTGCGCGAAGGCGCGGTTGAACTGGACACCCACCCGTTGCTGGAGCTGTTGAAAAAGCCCAACCCGGTGATGAGCGGCGCGCAGTTTCTGGAAGATGGATACAGCTATCTGCAAATCGCCGGCAACGCCTATTTCGAGGCCGTCACGCTGGATAACGAAGTGCGCGAGTTGTATGTCTTGCGCCCCGACCGGGTAAAGGTTATCCCCGGCCCCGAGGGTTGGCCGTCAGCTTATGAGTATTCCGCTGGTGGTCGCACGATCCGTTTTGCACAAGACACCCGGAACGTGATCTCGCCTATCCACCACATGAGCCTGTTCCACCCCGACAGCGATCATTACGGCATGAGCCCGCTGGAAGCGGCGGCCTGTGCTATCGATATTCACAATGCCGCCGGGGCCTGGAACAAGGCCCTGCTGGACAATTCCGCCCGTCCCTCCGGCGCGCTGGTCTATCAGGGCCGGGGTGGTCATGACAACTTGAGCGAAGACCAGTTCACCCGCCTGAAAGCGGAACTGGAAAGCGCTTTTCAGGGCATGGAAAATGCTGGCCGTCCGATGTTGCTCGAAGGCGGTCTGGACTGGAAGTCCATGGGCTATTCGCCGCGCGAGATGGATTTTATCGACGCCAAGCACACCGCCGCGCGCGACATCGCCCTGGCCTTTGGCGTACCCCCCATGCTGCTGGGCATTCCCGGCGACAACACGTTTTCAAACTACGCCGAGGCCAACCGGAATTTCTGGCGTCAGACCATCTTGCCGCTTGTTGCCAAAACCGCCAATGCCCTTGGCAACTGGATCGGCCCTGCTTTTGGCGAGGACCTGCATCTTGGTTTCAACCCGGACCAGATCGAGGCCCTGAGCCAGGAACGCGAAGCCCTGTGGAAGCGTATCGGGGCGGCGGATTACCTGACAGCGGATGAAAAACGCGCCGCGGTTGGTTATGGCCCGCTGGAGGATCAACAGGCGATCTGACGAACAGTTTGCTGCATAGGAGAAAACATGAAAAATCATACCGCCACCTTCGGTTGGGAGACCAAGTTCGCACCGGTAAGTTTCAAGCAAATCAGCACCGGGGGCGTGTTTGAAGGTTATGCCAGCCTGTTCGGCAAGGAAGATCTGGGCCATGACATTATCTTGCCCGGCGCGTTCCGCGGTTCGCTGGCCAAGCGTGGCGCGGCGCAGATCAAGATGCTGTTCCAGCACGACCCGAAAGAACCGGTAGGCGTGTGGAGTCACGTTGCCGAGGATGCAAAAGGGCTGTTCGTGCGTGGCCGCCTCAATACCGAGGTCGCCCGCGCCCGCGAGATATTAAGCCTTATGCGCGAGGGCGCCATTGATGGCCTGTCTATCGGCTTTCACACCCTGAAAGGACGCACTGACCCCAAGACCGGCATCCGCAAATTGCGGGAAGTCGACCTGTGGGAAATCTCCATCGTCACATTTCCCATGCAGCAGGGCGCACGCATCCACAGCGTCAAACACCGGGGGTCGGCAAGGCGCCTGCCCACCACCAGGGAATTCGAGTGCTGGCTCACGCGGGATGCTGGGCTGACGCGCCGCGAGGCCCGAACCGTGATCGGCAAGGGCTACCGGGCAATCACGGGCAGGCGGGATGCCGCCGGTTTGCCACAACCAGAACCCGCGCAGCTCGCCGCGAAAATCCGGCAGGCCGTGCAAATCATCAATCCTTGAACAATGAGGACCAGAATGGATACGATTACCAATACCACCGAGCTCGGCGAGGCCTTTGACGAGTTCATGCAGGCTTTCGAGGCCTTCAAGCAGACCAATGACGAGCGCCTTGAGCAGGTCGAAAAACGCATGGCTGCCGATATCGTTACCAGCGACAAGCTGGAGCGCATCAACCGCGCCATGGATGAGCACAAGCGCGCCGTTGACAGCCTGACCCTGAAAGCCCGCCGCCCGGCGCTGGGTGCGCAAGGGCGCGCCATGAACCCGCACGCGCTGGAGCACCGCGCCGCCTGGAATGACTACATGCGCAAGGGCGATGCCCGCAATTTGCAGGCCATCGAGGCCAAGGCCCTTTCCGCCAGCGCCGATGCCGATGGCGGTTATACCGTGCCCGAGGAAACCGAAAGCCGCATCGGCAAGCTGCTCTCCGAGGCTTCTCCCATCCGCGCCATTGCCGGAATTCGCCAGATTTCCGCCGCTACCTACAAAAAGCCCTTCGCCACCAGCGGCTTTGCCACCGGCTGGGTGGGCGAGACGGCGGCGCGCCCGGAGACCTCCACCCCGACCCTGGCCGAGCTCAGCTTCCCGGCCATGGAGCTTTACGCCATGCCCGCCGCCACCGCCACCCTGCTGGAAGACAGCGCGGTGGATATCGAGCAGTGGATCGCCGAAGAGGTGCAAGGCGCCTTTGCCGAGCAGGAAGGTGCGGCCTTTGTCAATGGCGATGGTTCATCAAAACCGCGTGGTTTTCTTGACTACACCAAGGTCGATGACAGTTCCTGGAGCTGGGGCAACCTGGGCTATGTGGTCTCCGGGGCCTCGGGCGCATTCGCCGCGACCGATCCGTCCGACGCCCTCATTGACCTCATCTACGCGGTCAAGTCCGGCTACCGCGCCAATGCCCATTTCGTCATGAACCGCGCCACCCAGTCGGAAATCCGCAAGCTCAAGGACGCTGATGGCAACTATCTCTGGCAGCCGCCGGTGCAGGCTGGAGCAGGCGCCACCTTGATGAACGTGCCTATTGCCGAGGCCGAGGACATGCCCGATATCGCCGCCGACAGTTTCTCCATTGCCTTTGGCGATTTTGGCCGCGGTTACCTGATCGTGGACCGGGTCGGCGTGCGGGTGCTGCGTGATCCCTTCTCCGCCAAGCCCTACGTGCTGTTCTACACCACCAAGCGCGTTGGCGGGGGCGTGCAGAATTTCGAGGCCATCAAGCTGCTGAAATTCGGCACCTCGTAAGCCGCGCAACTTTCTCTCCCCCCCGTGAACCTTGGCGGGGTGAGATGGTTCGCCCATCTCACCCCGTCCTTTTTGGGAGCAAACGTAATGACCGCAATGCTCATAACCGGCCCGGCTGCCGAGCCGGTCACTCTGGCCGAGGCCAAGGCCCATCTGCGCGTCGATTCATCCGATGAAGACACGCTGATTTCCTCGCTCATCACCGCCGCACGCATCCATATCGAGCTGGCCTGCTCCAAAGTGCTGATTACCCAGGGCTGGAAGATCTATTTTGACCGCTGGCCATCAAAAACCGCCGTGGACATCCCCATCGCCCCCCTGCGGGGCATCAGCGCGGTGACCATTTATGATGCTGAAGATAACGGTCAAAGTCTTGACCCATCCGGCTGGTATGCCGATCTGGTCTCCGCTCCGGGCCGTCTCGTGCGCCGCTTCGCCGGGCTGTGGCCAGATCCCGGCCGCCCCGCCAACGGCATCGAGATCACCGTCAGCGCAGGCTATGGCGATGCTGCTTCGGATGTGCCGCAAACCTTGCGCCAGGCGATATTGCTGCTGGTCGCCCACTGGTTTGAAACCCGCGAGCCGGTGGCGCTGGGCGAGGGGGCCATATCCGTACCGTTGGCCGTGGACGCCCTGATCGCTCCTGCAAGGGCGGTGCGGCTGTGATACGCCCGGGAAAATTGCGCCGCCGGGTGGTGCTGGAACAGCCCGTCCGCACATCAGATGGCGGCGGCGGTGCGAGCATCGCATGGTCGCCTCTCGCCACGCTCTGGGCGGCAATCCAGCCTCTCAGCGGCCATGAGCGCCCGCGCTTTGAGAGCCTTGAAGCAACGCTCAGTCACAAGATTACAGTGCGCTTTCGTTCCGGGATAAGCCCGGACATGCGCTTTCGTCTGGATACCCGCATCTTCAATATCCACGTTGTGCGGAATGAGGATGAAAGAAACCGCTGGCTCATCTGCCTGTGCGAGGAGATCGTCTGAACATGCCGTTTATCTCCCGCATCACCGGCCTGAAGGCGTTGGAGAAGCGCTTTGAAAGCCTCACCCGGCCCGAAATTGTCGAGACCGCCCGCCAGCAAACCCTTGAGGATATCCGCAAGTTTAAAACCCGTCCGTCTTTACGTTTCATTAACCATGTTTTCCGCGGGTTTCTGGGTGATGAACTGCGCCGCCGCCACCGTGAGAAAGGCTAGATTCCATGCCGCAAAATGCAAGCTGGGCTTTGCAAAAAGCCATCTATCAGGCCCTTGCCAATGAAGCTGTCCTGACGGCGCTCCTGGGAGCCGGGAAAATCTTTGATGATGTGCCCCAGGGCGCATCCTTCCCCTATCTCACCATCGGCCAGGCCACCGCCCGCGACTGGAGCACCGCAACCGAGGAGGGCTGCGAGCATATCCTCACCCTGCAAGCCTGGTCGAAAGATGCAGGCCGCAAGGGGATCGCCGCCATCATGCAGGCCGTCCATGATATTTTGCATGGCGCTCCCCTGGCATTGGAAGACCACATTCTCATCAATCTGCGCCACGACTTCACCGACCTCAACCGCGACAAGGGCGGCGAAGCCTATCACGGCCTAACGAGATACCGGGCCGTGACGGAGCCGATATTATAGAAATGGAGAAATCTCAAAAAATCCTGTTAATCTTTTTTTTGACATAGACGCGGATTATATGGTTGTAATGTGCTTCGGTAGTATTGGTGGCAGAGATATGATGCGAAGATCGGACAGAAGAAATAATGCATTTTTCAAGGGATTTGTATCGGGAATGGCCGCACCGATGACTTTTCTTGTGCCGTTGCCTGTAACTATTGTCCATGCTGACAATGTTTCATCTGCTTGGCGAGGTGTGGGCAGGCATCTGGTGCATGGTATGCGCAAAACCAGAGCGTCATTAAAGAAAATCGACAGTGCAGCGTGACAGATAAGCACATATCCCAGACACAGCAGGAAACATTTCCAAAAAATTCCCTGCCTGAGCATGAGGCAGCCCAAGAGGTGATTATGACGAAGGTTACGGCCCTTCATAGCGGTCCGTTGCCAAGTCCAGAAATACTCAGAGCCTATAACGAAGTCATTCCTGGCTCAGCTGAACGGATTTTGTCTATGGCTGAATCCGAACAAGCTCATGCTCATGATATGGATAAAATCGTTATAACCAAGGAATATTCAGACCGACGGCTGGGCATGTGGTTTGGTTTGGTGGCTACGGGTGCCTTTGTACTTGGGGCTCTTGCAGCCCTCTGGCTGGGCGCACCTTGGGTGTCAGGACTGTTTGTGTCTGCAAGTGCGCTCGGTGTAATTGGCGCATTCATCAATGGGCGATCCCAAAACTCAAAACCAGCACCTGTGAAAGAAACAGATAATAACGAATAGCAATCATAATCCAATTTTTCCCAACCCGCCTTTACGGCGGGTTTTTTTATGGGTGCAGCCAACCCTGAATTACAAAACAGATCAACACCAAGGAGACCCAATCCATGACTGCGCAAAAGGGTAAGGATTTATTGCTGAAAATGGATACCAGCGGCGCTG
>CAZHLV010000071.1:0-20376 GCA_964533415.1 uncultured Hyphomicrobiales bacterium | reverse complement strand
AGTCTTGAATCACATCTCACGCTCTACCGGTCAAGAACCGAGCGGATTTCCACCAGGTTGGAGCGGGCGCGCAGGATATAGAATCCGAAGGTGGTCAGATGGGTGGGCATCAGCCAGCCATCCTCGCGGCCATTGGAGACGATCATCGGATCAAGCTTGATGGCCGAATGCATGTGCTCTTCCATGCGGCTCCAGATGTCTTCCACCTGGCGCGACTTGATGACATCGCGAAAATCCGCCCGCGCCGCCTTCAATAGGCCGTAATAGGCATAAAGCTGGCCCTTGGCGAACCAGAAGATGTCATCGGCTCTCGTGTCGAACCAGCCTGAATCATATTGCTCGGCGCGGTCCTTGATCTGGGCCGAGGTGGAGCCGATATCCTTGGCGATGCGGTCAAGGAACTGCATCAGGTTATCGGCCCTGGCGTCAAAGGTGGCCTTGCAGGCCTCCAGCCGCGCGTTGAACTTTTGCAAGGCCCTTGCGCCCTTGCGGTAATAGCTGGGGCTGGGGGTGGTGGGGCCGAAGGGCTGCACGTCAAAGGGGTTGAAATACCAGGTGTATTGATCGAACTGGAGATTGCCCTTGGCGATTTTCAGATCGGTATCGATGCGCGAGGTGCCGCGCACCCGGCCCAGCGCATCGGCCAGTTCCACTGCCGTGCGGCTCACCGCCTGGTGAATGCCGCGCTGAAAGGCCGCCTTGTTATCAAAAAACCAGGTATGGCTCCACGGGATCACCCAGAAGAACCCGGTCTTGTAGATGGGGTTGGAGGATATCCAGTGATTGCGGTTGATGTTGAAATCAATCAGGTCAATGGCGATTTCCGCGATGCGGGACTTGCCGCAGGTTTTCGAGCTTTCATTGCCCCCTTCAACCGCCACCTGATCGCCCGATTGCACCATGGATTGCGTGAAATTGAACTTGTCGGGGTAATTGATGTCATAATCGCGTATCCAGGCAACTTGCCAGAAAAACCAGCCATAGGCGAGCACCACCGGGATCAGCAGGATCAGGATAACCCCGCGAATGATCCAGCCCGATTCGCGGTAAAGCCGCGTGATATAGACAAAGGGCGCAAGCATGAACCGCCACAGCGCCCGGATCCATCCCATAACCATGCCGGGCAGGGCTTGCAGCCAGTCAAGAATGGGGTCGAGCATGGGGTTTACTCCTCCGGTTGTTCAAAAATGCGTTTCCAGAACGCGTTGGGATCAGGCTTGAGGGCCCTGTTTATCACAGATACGGCGTAATCACGTTCATTATCACTGAAAGCCTTGTAATCTTCAAAAAACCCCGGCTTGTTGACAAAAAAACGGGTGAGGAAATCAAACGGGGCGTATTCGGAAAGCAGGCGGTTGACCAGCATGGCGTCACGGTGGCGCGGGTCGGCGCGCATAATCATCAATCTTTGCGCGGCAGGGGCCTTTACCAACTTGTGGACGGCATTGTTCATCAGGGCCTTTTGCGCCTTGTTCAAAAACACAAAATCCTTGTTTTGGGCCAGTTCGTCATAATGATCCTGCACCCAGCGGCGCTGTTTGCGCGTGTCCACCTTGCGCAGGTCAAGGCGCGGATCAGAGGCGGCAACCTGGAGACCCACGAAAATCTCAAAGCGTTTTTTCACCAGGCCGGAACGCTTGAGCCATTTCACTTCCAGTTTTCCCATTCGCCCGGAGTCTTGCAAGAAGGTGAGTACCGCATCGGCGTCGCGATGTGGAATATAGCGCATGATCCCGGCGTTTTCGCGGGCAAATTCGGGCGATTCATCATTGCCTATGACAACCGGCAGGCCTTCATCCTCATGGAAGATATAGATCCCGCCAAAATGACCGGCCCAGAAGGAGGGAAGCTGAAAACGGGTGTGGCGCGGGGTCAGATTGTTATAGCGCACATCGCCCACCTGTCTTGACAAGGTGAGGATCTCGTTAATCAGTTCATTGTCCTTCCATGATTCATCGCTTGTGTAAAAGACATCGATCAGAGCCTTGAGCCGCTCGGCCTGCTCCAGCAGATTGCCCCCGGTCCGCAACTGGAACTCCACCTGCCGGATGGAGAGAAGATCCTCGATATTATCCACCCGGAAGGTCTGGTCTTCGATCTCGCCAAACACCACGTCTTTCAGGGTCAGCAATCGCAGGCTCTCGGCGTTCTGGCGGTAGAATGCCTGCATCAGTTCGGTGGTGGAGGATAATTGCGGCGATATGACGGGCAAGGTTTCCTGCGCCGGGGAGAGGATAATGAAACGCTGGTTGATTCCGTGGGGGTCAAGGTAATGCTCGTCTTTCAGATCCGCCGCGATCTCGGGCGAGAACCCGGCGGCATCCACCACGAAGGCCTTACGTTTCGTCTCGGGCAGGCCAAAAGCCTTCAGCGCCAGATTATAACGCGCCACCATGTGGGGCTGATCCACATGGTACATGGCCTTGTAGATCAGGTGGTTCTCGATCAGACGTTCCATTGTCCTGCTTCCTTCAGGAACCGGATTTGCGCTGCCGCGCGCTCGCGCACCCGCTGGTCACGCACATGGTTTTCAACTGCCGCCGCATCGGATTTATCGGTATAGCGGAACTCTGAATCGGCGTAACGGTTGATCTCCTGCATAATCATCTCCATAGTGACCGGCATCTGTAATTCGGCGATCATGTCACGCTTTTCATCATATGGACGGTGCAGGAAAGTTTCAGGATTTTCAAACCATTCGTCGGGAAGCTCGAAATCCATCGCCCGCATCTTGATGGCATCGGTGATATTCTTCACGGCCCGGCCGGTGAGGCGCGGTTCGGCCTGCTTGATGGCGTAAAGATAAAGCCCGACATCCTTCAAGGTTTCAGGCTCACCGTGGCGCTCCACATAGCGATCAAAAATCCTGGCAAGCCCTTCTTCTTGCGGTTTTGCGTGCTGCCCATAGGCTGCGGAGACAGCGCGCTTGATTTCCTGGGTGGCATAAAGCTCGTGTTTGCCCAGCGCGATATCGTGGTTCGAGCCTAAAAGAAGCGCGAAGATATCAATATAATCCTCCCTGGTTTGCGGCCCATCCACCAGCCAGCGGGCGCCGGCGCGCTGGCGCAGGGCGTCATCGACATTTTCCGGGTAGTTGGAAAACATGCCAAAGGAACAATTGCCGCGCACCACGGTTCCGGCCCCGGCAAAGCTTTCCATCAAAACGGCGGTGACTTCCTGCTGGCCCGCCGATGCCTTGTCATCGGAGCGCCGGGCGGCAACCTGGTCGATATCATCCACGGTGCCAAAGCCGATCACCCTCGGGTCCATGACATTGGTGACAAACTGCTTGCAGTTCTGGCCCGATTTGCCCTGGTAGGAGCTGATCTGGTCAACGCCGAAATTTTCATAATGAAAGCCGTAACCGGCCATCTGGCAATAATCATTCACCAGCCCGGCAATCATCTGGATGAGAATCGTCTTGCCGGTGCCCGGCGCGCCGTCACCGATGAAGGTGAACAGAAAACCGCCAAGCTCGACAAACGGATTCATCTGGCGGTCAAAATCGTAGGCCATGAGCATCTTGGCAAGGCGAATGGCCTGGTACTTGGCGATATGGTTGCCGATGATCTGGCTTGGTTTCTTGAAATTCATCACCAGCGGCCCGGAGCGCCCGCGCTCGCGCAGATCAAGGCCGTTCAGCTCAAAATCATCCCGATCAAGCCGGATATGGAGATCCTCAAAATTCCCCAGGGCTTCAAAGCGGCCCTTGCGGGCCATCAGGGCCTCAACCAGCGCCTGCATGCTCATGCGGGCGCGGGCAATGAGCAAGGTATCATCCGGCGCCCCGGTAATGGCGTTATCCAGCCCGTAGATGAGGTGTTTCAAGCCCTCATGGGGACTTTCAAAACTGAAATGTGGCTCCGGGGGCTCGAACCCTGCATCCTCGCTTGCCTCCAGGGTTTGCAGCAAATAGCTGGCGGCGGTGAACTGGGTGACAAAGCTTGCCGCGCTCATCAGCTTGTGGAATTTCGCGGCGTTTTCGCCTTGCAGGGGGGCGCTGCGGTTTTCCGCCTCAAGCGCTTCAAGCTCGCTCTGGCGGGCAAAAACATCGCGCACCGCAAGCGCCACGGCCAGCGCCCGGCGCAAGCGAAACAGCAGGTTATGCTGCGGGATGGAGAGCAGGGTGTCGCCCTTGTTCATCTGTGCAATGGTTCGGGAGATATTGACCTTGCGGGCGCTGCGGGCCGGCGCGCTGGAGACGGTGGAGACAAAGCGCCGCCTTGTCCCGGCAATCGGGGTGGCGGAGCCCGAATCCCTGGCCCGGATCAGGACCGAGACCCGCTCGATCATGGAATTGGCGGTGGAGATGTATTTTTCGATATCGCTTTCGCGCAAGGTGGTCAGTCCGGTATCCATGAATTTGTCTCACACATGTCTGAGGATATGCTCGCCGCTGGCGATGTAGCATTGATAATCACTGAAAATTTTTGCCGCTTCTTCGCTGGCATAGGCTTTTTGGTAAACCTCGTGGGGAATCAGCGCATGGCGGGCAGTGGCGCTCACGCCCTGCTGCACGCAGTCCGGGTCATCGGTGTTGATATAATACACTTCCCTGGGCACGGATACGCCCCAAAGGCCGCCCTTGACGTCCACTTCATCTTGGGAGTCCAGTTCCTGCAAGGTCCAGGTGAGGACCCAGTTGTTTTCAATATCCTTTACCGAGCTCAAGACCTTGTCCAGCCGGGGATCGTTTTCCGTCAACCCACCGATATTCAGGGGACCGAGGATGAAACGGCGCAGGTTCTTGGGATGCAGGGTGGGGAAATCATTGTCCATGGCGGTGGCGATGGAAGTCAGGCTGAGGGAGTATTGCGAATTGGCGGTGATGAATTTTTGAAAATCTTCCGTTAAATCACGGTTTGGCAATCCGGGGCCCAGGTAATCTTTTTCACCCTTCGGCTTGCCCCAGGGGCCCTTGCGGCGGGCGGGCGGGCGCGGCGCTTCGGGGGAGGAGTCCTCGATCACCGCCATATAGACCATGGGCAGGTTATGGCTGCCGTCATAACAGGACCAGTGCACCACGTAACAGGGCCGCCTTGATGTTTTCTCAAAAAAATGCCCAACGGTCCGGCATACCGAATGGCTGCGGAAGGCACGGGCCTTGCCCAGGGCCGAAAAGTAAAGCCGTTCGGCCATGTTTTTTTGCAGTTTGCGGGGAAACTTCTTGGTCTTGAGCATATGCTCGACCATTTCCTCGCGTATCTGGTCCGGCTTGGGCAGGGTTTCAAGTTTCCCGGCGATTTTCTTGTGGTCGTTTTCCAGTTGCAGGACATGGCGGAACAGCGGAAATCCCGAATCGGAAGTATCGATGCGAAAGGCATCGGCAAACCATGCATTCAATCGCCAGCATTCAAAGGCATGGCGCAGGGGCCCGACATGCTCTTTTACGGTTTCATAAATCAGGTTATGCCGCTTGACCCAGATGCCTTCGGTTTCAAAAATCCGCTCCAGCGCGCCAAATGCCAGGTCAACGGAAGAAAAATAGCTCTGGATGGAATCCGCCGGGTCGCCCATGGCCGCGCCCCCTAGCTTGAATATTCCGATTTTTCATGGGCTTCCATGACCTGCGCGAAACGGCGGGCAAAGGCGTCATCGGCCAGTTGCTTGCGGCGCTGGATCTCGCGGGTGCTCTGCATGTTCTTGCCGTGAAGCTCCAGCAGATCGGCAATATGAGACTGGGCGGCGGCGCCGATCCCGGCCATGGTTTCTTCGGCTGCCGTGTCCACCTTGGAGCCCAGCGTGTTGATCTGGTGGGCGACTTTTTGCTGGGCAGCGGTCTTGAGCGAGTCTTCCAGTGATTTATACAGCACCACGCGCTGCTCGGTATCAATGGAGAGCTTGTTAATCAGGGTGTTTTGCGCCGCGATCTGGTTGTTCAGGCTGTCCACGAAGGTCTGGAACATGGAGGTGTAACGCTCAAGGGTTTGCGATCCGGCCAGCAGTTCCTGCTCCTTGGCCTGGGCTTCATTATAACGCGTGGCCAGCTCCGAGCGTTCGGCCTCCAGCCCGGTGCGCTCTTCTTGCGAGGTGGAGGCGGCGATCTTGTTCTCGATATCGAGCAGCATGGGGTTGAGCTCCTCGATACGGTCCTGGGTGGCCTTGAGTTCGCCGATCACCTGCTCGCGTCGGTCGATGACCTTCTTGAGGCCGGTTTCGGCGTTTTCATAACGCTCCAGGAGAACCGCTTTTTGATCGTTCAGGATATTGACGATCACATCGGACTTGGCCAGCAGGTCCTGCAAGTTGCCCGCCAGCGAGGTGCTCCTGACCCGGTCATTCTGCATGGCCTGGGCTTTCTTGCGCGAAAAGATCCCCACCAGTTTTTCCGACAAGGTGAAAGTCTGCATGTTCTTGAACTCGGCGCCGAAACTGTCGGTTACATCTTCCAGCGAGATAATCAGATCGGCGATATTGGCTTCCATCACCTTTTGCTGGGCCAGCACATCTTCAATGCGCGCGTTCTCGATATCAAAATCCACATCACCCAGCGTGTCCGCCTCGGCGACCTTTTCCAGCACATCGGAACTCTGGCTGATCCGGCTGCGCATTTCCTCGACCATGGTTCTGGTTTTTTCAATTTCAGCGTCAAAGGATTTTGTTTCGATCATGTAGGCCTCGTTGGAATGGAAAGGAACGAAAGGGGGATGGATGCACGGTTTTTACGGATATAAGGAATAATTCGGGCAGATTAAAGATTTCCTCATGCCGGCCCCCGTTTCAGGCGCCGGGGAGGGCCGTTATCTGGCTCGATACGCAAAATCGCCGTTTTCAGGGGCTCGATCACCGTCATCATGTGATGGCCATTGGCGTGGAGCAGCTCGGTCTGGCTCCACATGATCCCCACATGACCGGGCCAGAATACAAGGTCACCGCGGGCCGGGACATTATCCGCCATCCCGCCGGGCAGGCTTGTAAAGAGCTCGGCCTCCTGCATGTCCGAATCGCGCGGCGCAGCCACGCCGCAAGCGGCAAGGGCAACCTGCACCAGCGCCGAGCAGTCAATCCCGCTTGCCGAACGCCCGCCCCACAAATAGGGCGTGTTCAGGAACCGGGCCGCAACTTCAACAAAATCATCCTCGGGTTTATCAACGGGCCTTAAATGGGAGGCAATCATGTAGCCACCCCCTTGAAGCTGCGCGAAAATACCTTGCTGGCCAACAACATGAATCTTCGCCATCATGCTCAGACACGCCAAGGGTGTACTCTTGATATCGGCCTGTGGATAGATATGAGAACGCGCAGCATGGACAAAATGGCTTGGCGCAGCCGGATCAGCGCGCAAATGGCGGGTATGCATATAGCCCACATAGCCATCGGTTTCCAACTGCCCCCAAGCCCATTCGCCCTGCTGGTCATAAATGCTAAAGCTTTCCCCCATCAGCCCCTGGGTGAGCAGCATGGCGCCTGGTCCAGGAGCTTTTCGCAACCCGGCCAGAGCACAGGTGATCTGGCGCGGCTCTCCTTTTACGTAGCGCGGCGCCTTAACCCGGCCACGCAGGGACTGGGCCGCCAGATCATCGCGCCAGGGGTGGCGGCGTTTGTCCAGATGCTCGCTCATGGCTGGATTTCACGGCTGCGGGCAATGATTTTCTGCGCCAGCCGGTCAAGAAACAACGAGCCTTGCACGGTGCGCTGAATGAGCACATTGCGGCGGTCTTTTTCATCGCGCCGGCGCTTGACCAGATCAAGCGCGCCCATGGTGTTGAGCGCACGGGTAATCACCGGCTTGGTAACTCCAAGCTGGGCAGCCAGCCCGCGCACCGTATGGGGCGGGGATTCCAGGTACACCGTGAGCAGGATCGCGGTCTGGCGCGCGGAAAGATCGGCATCTTCATCACGCACCAGATCAAGCGCCACGTCATGCCAAAGCTTGAGCGCCTGAACCGGGGCAAGATCGCTGGTCATCGGGTAATTCCTCGTTTTGGCCTGTATCCTGTTTGTTACGGACCCGTACTAGCCTAGCCGGTTTTACCCATTTGGCAAGGGCGCTCCCTTGCAAAGACAAGGTTTTCTTCAGGCGCGGCCCTCAAGCAGCCCAAAGATTGCCCGGATCGCCTGCGCCTCGCCGCCTTTTGGCCGGGCGGCTCGCGCCTCGGGGATCCAGCCGAAAATATCAAAATGGGCGTAGCTCGTGCGGCGTTCAACAAAACGGTTCAGGAACAGCGCCGCCGTGACAGAACCGGCAAAGGGCTGCGCGGTAATGTGATTGACATCGGCAATGGTGCTTTTCAACCAGTTGTCATAGGGGGCCCAGAGGGGCATGCGCCAAACGGGATCGGCGCTTGTGGCGGCAAAATCTTCAATCTTGTGCGCCAGGGCTTCATCATGGGTGTAAAAGGGCGGCAGATCAGGGCCCAGCGCCACCCGCGCCGCGCCGGTAAGGGTGGCCAGGGAAATCAGCAAATCCGGGTTTTCCTCATCGCCAAGCGCCAGGGCGTCTGCCAGGATCAGCCGCCCCTCGGCATCGGTATTGCCGATCTCGACACTCAGCCCCTTGCGGCTGGGATAGATATCGCCGGGCCGGAACGCCTCGCCGGAAACCGCGTTTTCCACCGCCGGGATCAAAACGCGCAGACGGAAGGGCAGTTTTGCCCGCATGACCATGCCGGCCAGCCCCAATACCGCGGCTGCTCCGCCCATGTCCTTTTTCATAAGCGCCATGGGTCCGGAGGGTTTAAGGTCAAGACCGCCAGAATCAAAGCATACGCCTTTGCCCACAAGGGTGATCTTCGGCGCATCCGGTTTGCCCCAGAGCATGTCGATCAACCGGGGGGCGCGCGGGCTGCTTTTGCCCACCGCATGCACGAGGGGAAGGTTTTGCGCAAGAAGGTCATCCCCTTCAATGACGCTCAGGCTTGCGCCATGAGCCTTGCCCAGCTTGCGGGCGGCGGCCTCAAGCTCCGCCGGGCCCATATCATTGGCCGGGGTGTTGACAAGATCGCGCGCCAGATACATCCCCTGCGCAATGTTCAGGGAACGCTCCAGTTCCGCCGATGGCGGCACCGCCAGAACAGGGCGCGGCGCGGCTTTTACATAACGGGCAAACTGGTAACTTCCCATGGTCCAGGCAAGCGCCAGAAACGCCGCCTGTGACGTCTCGGCCAGCCGGTAGCGCCCCCTTGGCAAGAGCAGGGGCAAGGCGCCAAACAAAAGCGGATCTTCATGGCCGTTTTTATCCTCGCCCGTTGCAAACAGGACCGCACCGGCAGCGCCGGAAGGCGCCGGAAGAACGATATGAGAGCCAGGGTCAGGCTCGTAACCGCTCGTGAGCACCCATGCCCTTTGTTCTTCGGTGAGCGTCTTGAGGACATCACCCATGGTTTGATCCGTAACCAGGTAAACCGGGATGTCGGACTCCTTGATATCCGTATCCAGAAAAAAAGCGTCCATTTGCGCCTCCTTGAGAGATCCTTTCCCGTTCCTTAGCAGCAAACCCCTTTGGTTTCAAAGTGATGTTCCAAAGCCATTGAAATATTAACCGCCGTAAACCCGGGGTTAATATTTATGGTTAAAGATTTGTTGACAAGTTGGCGGTCACAATGAACCGGAAAGAATGATTCGTTTGCATCAGGTCGCGTGCGTTTCGCTATCAAGAGTATGGGATTTGAACCTTATGCCCCTAAGAAAAGACAACCGATTTTACCGTATTTCCGTTTTGGCCGTTTCTGGCGCGTTCTTGCTCGCGCTGGCCGGTTGCAACAGCCAGACCACCGGTTCGATCCGAGGGCCCCTTACCACTGGCTCAATCGCTGCCCAGGGCGGCAACAAGGTAGCATCAACCACAAAATGGGCCCGCGAATACCAGCGCCGGCCCGGCGATGTTCTGACGGCTCTCAATTATGCCCGCCAGCTCCGCAAACAAGGCGCTTTGCTCAAGGCGGTTTCCGTGCTTGCCAAGGCGGGCAAGAAACACCCCAAGAACCAGCTTTTGATGGCCGAATACGGCAAGACCCTGGCGGCTTCCGGCAAGCATCAAAAGGCCTTGAAAACACTCGTCTACGCACAAAAACTGGGAAAACCGAGCTGGCGGATTTACTCGGCCATGGGGGTTACGCTTGACCAGATGGGCCAGCACCAAAAAGCGCAGGAGAAATACGCCCGCGCCGTTGCCCTTGCCCCGACAGAACCATCCCTGCTCAATAATCTCGGCTTGTCATTTGCGCTTGGGGGGGATTTGAAAAAAGCTGAAAAAACGCTCAAAAAGGCAGCCAGCTTGCCCCATGCCCGGGCCAAGGTCCGGCAAAACCTGGTGCTTGTCCTTGGCTTGCAGGGAAAATTCAAGGAAGCTGAAGAACTGGCGGCAAAGGATCTGCCGAAAAGCACCGCCAGGTCAAATATCAAAACCTTGCGCAACATGATTACCCAACCCGCTTCCTGGACAGAAATCAAAAAGAGCAAGGCGGCTAAGAAACAAAAGACGCACCGCAATTTCAGCACCCGCTCGGCCAGCCGCCACAAGATGGCAAAAAAGTCCAGAAAACCACGAATTGTCAAGACCTCAACCCGCAAGGTTACGGTAAAGAAACTGGGATTGCGAACGCATTGACGTGTCGATAACGGATAACCGTGCGATCAAGGCGCTGCGGGCAGGTCAAGATCAGCCCGCAGTCCGCCCATTCCTGAACGGCCAAGATCAAGATTGCCTTCGTAAAGCTCGGCAATATCCAGCACGATATCCAGACCCAGCCCGCTGCCCGCGACCGTTTCATCAAGGCGCTGCCCGCGCCGCGTAATGCCCTTGATATGCTCTGTTGAAATCCCCGGCCCGTCATCCTCGACCGTGATGGTCAGGCGGTTCTTATCCCTGGCGCCGCGGATAACAATCCGGCTGCTGGCCCATTTGCAGGCGTTATCTACCAGGTTGCCCAGCATTTCTTCAAGATCATGCGGATCACCCTGAAACACCAGTTCCCCCATATCCTGAACTTCGATATCCAGATGGCGCTCCTTGTAAAGCAGGGCCATGGAAAATTCCAGATCCTTGCAAACCGCTTCAAGCGGGGTTTTGACATCGCGCGCCTGCTGCATGCCGGCGGCCCGGGCGCGCACCAGATGGCGTTCGATATTCCGGCCGATGATACCCGTCTGGTCTTTCAGTATCCGGCCCTGTTCCCCCTTGATCCCGCCAGCTTCATTGCGCAGCACGGTAAGCGGGTTTTTCAGGGCATGGGCCAGGTTGGCCGCCTGGGCGCGAGCTTTTTCAAGCATCCGTGCATTGTGCTCAAGCAGGGCATTGATCTCGTCAACCACCGGGGTGACTTCAGAGGGAACATTTTCATGCATGCGCCGCCGCGCTCCCGAGCGAATTTCGGCAATCTCGCGCCGCAACCCCCGCAAGGGACGCAGGCCGAAGCGTACCTGTATCAGGATGGCCGCAAGAAGCGCCAGCGCCAGTACGCCCAGCGTCAGGCTCGTCTGGCGCGTGAACAGGGCCACATCATGCTCGATATCCTTCATTGGCCCGGCGACCGTGAAAACAAAACTGCGCTTGGCCTCGGGCAGGGTTATAAACTCGGTCAAACCGCGCAAGGCTTCATCCGCTGGTCCCTTGATCCTGATAATCCTTGCGCCCTGCCTGGGGGCGGCCGCGTGAGTTTCCAGCTTGCCAATCCACAAGGATTTGGATTGTTTTACCGCTTTGCCCTTGTCGAATATCTGCCAGTACCAGCCTGAAAGCGGGCGGTTGAAGCGCGGATCTGATGGAACCCAGGTGAGTTGGAGCTGGCCATTGGGCAGGATTTCACTGGCTGCTACCAGCTCTTCCATATGGTCGCGCAACTGGGTATCGAAGCGCCGCTCGATATGATCCCGGAACAGCAGAACCAGCATGAAGCCAACCGCCAGCAACGCCCCCGTGACCCAGAGAATCGAGGTTGCGCTGAGGCGGAAGGTAAGGGAATGGGGATCAGGAGGCATCTGGCAAAACCAGTTGATAGCCAAGCCCCCGGCGGGTCTTGATGAGTTCCGGGCTGAGTTTTTTGCGCAACCGGTTGATAAGCACTTCGATAACATTCGAATCGCGGTCAAAATCCTGCCCGTAAATATGCTCGGTCAATTCTGTCTTGGAAATGATATTGCCCTGGTGATGGATAAGATAGGACAGGCTGCGATATTCCAGGGCGGTCAGTTCCACCAGGACTCCCTTGTGGGTGACCCGCCCGTTAGCCGTATCAAGCTCAATGGCGCCGCAACTCATGATTGGACTGGCATGCCCCGATGAACGCCGGATCAAGGCCTCGATCCGCGCCAGCAACTCTTCCAGCTCAAACGGCTTGGCGACATAATCATCCGCCCCGCCCCGCAGCCCCGCCACCGTGTCGCGCCAGGTATTGCGGGCCGTGAGGATCAAAACCGGCATATCGCGTCCGGCCTCGCGCCAGTTGCGCAATACGCTCAGCCCGTCCATGACCGGCAGGCCCAGATCCAGTATGACCGCGTCATAAGGCTCTGTTTCCCCAAGAAAATGCCCCTCCTCGCCATCATGCGCCACATCAACCGCATAACCAGCCTTGCGCAAAACCGCCTCGATCTGGCGGGCGATATTCTGGTCATCCTCTACAACGAGAATTCTCAAGATTTCCCCCTCTTTCTAGAGCCTTTCCGGTTTTGATCGAATCAAAACCTGGCTCTAACTTCTTGTCTTTTACTGCACTTTTGTCGGAAAACCGGTTTCCACTTTTCCAGAAGCGCTCTATCTCCTTGATGCCGATCAACTTATCTGCATCCAAGTGATTCCACTTGAGCACAGGTTGATCTAGTCGTGATCGCCATCATCTCCACTTTCATCATCGCCGCCACTTTTACCATCATCATCCCCGCCGCTACTGTTATTGCTATTGCTTTGGTCATCATCCCCGCGGCTGGTACCGCTATCATTGATATTGTCGCTATCGCGTTCTCCACTGAATATCCGTGACCAGAAACTTTTTTTCCTGCGTTTTTTATAGCGGCCCTTTTTCTTCAGCAGCTTCAGATTCCGGGCATTGTAATAGAGCTTTAAAACCGCGCCGTTGGACATCAGGAGTTTGGCTTCGTAGATAAGGACGAATTTTCCGCGCACGCGTTCTTTTTCAAGCTTGACCTCAAGCAGGCGGCCTCCATAGGTCTTGCGGATTTTGCGTATCACGCGCTTGAGGGGGACGGCTGACTTTTTTTCCAAGGCCGTGGCGGCAATATGCTCGTCTTTATCGGCAAGGGCCGATGTTGGGACCACGATTCCGGCATATAGCAGGATCATCAAGGCCCCGGCCCAAATCCTGAGCCACCTGATCGTGTTTTTCGCAAGGAACAATGACATGGGATGGATTTTTCACCTGCGCACATAAACCAAACGCTCTGGGCAGGGCCATAACTGAATACCTGCCTTATTCTGCTCTTCTCAAGCTGAACCTAACCTTAAATCGATTTTCAGCGTGTCTAAAGACCGGTTTTTATAAATTGCCATCATCGTGTTCTTGCAAAGAGCGCATCCATACGAAACATATAACAAGGATAATCAAATGTTGAATAAAACTGCTTTGGGTTTCGCAGCCGCCCTTCTTGCCGCTTCTTTGGCCATGCCCGCCTATGCCGATAGTGATGATGGTGGCCATGGTGATAATGACGGCGGCGCCGGACAGAGTGACGGCGGCGGCGCCTCTGGCGGCAGCGGCGGGGACAATGATGGCGGTGGATATGATGGTGACAGCCATGACAATGGTGGTTCCGACGATCACGCTGGTTATGATGGCGACCGTGACCATGACCGCGATGGCCGCGGCGACCATGAGCGCAGCAGCCGCCGCGATCATGACCACGACAGCAAACGCGGCTCTGGCCGCTATGCCCGCACGAATTCTGATGATGGCCGAAGCCATGGGACAAAGGCGAACCGTTTTGATCGCAACTATGTTTCAAGCCAGAGAAATTCGGCTACCCGTATGTAAGGTGTAAAAACCTTTATTGAATACAAGAGCTGCTCTCTTGAAGAAAACAGGTTTTGTGATCGCGGCAAATGCCGCGGTCACTCTTCCCAGGTTCTGGTCATGAAGGCAGGTTGAATAAACCGCTGCGGAAAATTCCATTACCTGTGTTATCCTCTGGCTGTCACGACTGAATGCAGGAGAGGGTTATGAGGATCAAGGATATCTTCTTGCAAACACATATGGTGGGGGCATTACGGAAGCGGATAATCGAGACTTCATGCCTGCTCACCAGCCTTTTTACCTTGATAACCCTTCCCGCCCTGGCCGGGTCTGCAGAGCGGCTGTCCTACCCGGATATTCCGCAAACCGGAAACACCATGGAGGCATTTGTCCCGCAGGGCTGGATGGTTGATGAAGATGCCACCGGAGACCTTAATGGTGATGGCCGGCCCGATATCGCGCTGATTGTCGAGGGGCCGGAAAAAAGACTGGAAAATCGCAATTGCGGCATTGAACGCAAAAAGGTAACGGGACTCTACCGCGCCAATCGGGAATACGTGGATGGTATGATCCAGATTGATGGCGTGGAAATGAACGAATCCTTTCCGCGGATTCTGCTCGTTCTCATGGCCCGCAAAACCGGTGGTTACCAGCTTGCTCTTCGCAATAACACGATCATCCTGCGCCAGAATGAGGGCGGAATGTTTGACCCGGTTACCCTCGACTCTCTTGATATACGTCGCAATTCCTTGTTCCTTGGCTATTACGCCGGGACCGCCTGGCGCTGGGGAATCTCTGCCCAGTTTCGCCTGCGAGATGGCAAATGGCGATTGATTGGCTTTAGCCGCTCACACGATCACACGATGTCAAGGGCAGAGTCTTTTTATGACTACAACCTTCTGACCGGCCGGCTGAACATATTCACAAAAGATGAAAGCGGCAAACGCCCGGGCTGCGTCTCCTGTCTGAGGGGGCGGCCTTGTGTGCAAGATTTACAATGCGGTGAACACATGTACCGCCCGGCCAAATTCTCCACATGGATAAAAGGATTGAAAAGAGAACCGGTTTTTCTGCCCGCTTTCCGCTGCACCTGGTCTCGCACCGGGATTATCCCGGTGCAGTTGGATGAATAGACGCGCCCGGAAGGCAGGTACGGTCATGAATATTGATTTTCAGATCAAGGCCCTTCAGGGCCCCGATCCGCAAACGGCCCTGCAAAACCTGGAACAGATGCCTCGCTCGCAAACCCGGCAGGCCGTGGGAGCGCTCATAGAACAAATGACCAACAAGGCCCCGGCCATTGCGCGGCAGGCCATGATGCTGGCCCTGGATATCGGCCCTCGAAACGAGATTGATTTTACCGCCCTTTTGCAGCACCTGCTCTTATTGGCCGAGCGCGGCTACATGGTGCCGCGGATTGTGTCCCTGCTAGAAAACCAGGGTCCGCAATATCCTGATGCCATTGAGGTTATGGCTCGCGCTCTTGCCTTTCCCCATGCCCGCGTTCGCCTTGCCGCGATCCGGGCGCTATCTGGCATGGGCGTGTTGTTTGAACTGATCGAATCCCAACTTCTGGGTGCGCTTGAGGATAAATGCGGCGCGGTTAAAACCGCCATGGCGCAAATGCTGCGGGCGAATCCTGGATATCTTCCTGAAACCTTGAAAACCGCCATATCAGCCTGCCCCTCGACCATTCTGGATGACAATATCCGCCGCCGGTTTGAGATATTGGAAAAAGAGCTCTGGTATCCCCGGGCGCTTGCCCTGAACGGAACGGGCGCGGATGATGAAGATGTCGTTCTCGCTTTTCGCCCGCTTGAGCCCGGCGAAGTGAAAAGGGACGATATGAGCCTTGCTGACAATCTGGCCGCCGAACATGACCTGCCACCGCTCGGCAATGCGCTTGACCCGGTAAAACGTGATGATCTCCCCCTCATTCTTGCGCATGTGCTGCGCCCCTTGAACCTTGATGAACCTTGCATGGTTCCCGATACCGGCAAGATCGCGGCGCTCATGCTGGGGCTGTTTGGCAAAGAGGTAAAACTCTACTCCAATTGTTCTTGTGATAAGACGGGCGTTATCGCGCACCGCCCGGTAACCTGGGAAATCCGGGATGGTGGGGTATTTGTGAAGGGGCGTACCCGCATGGGGCTGTTCTGGGTTTCGGATGCGGATTGAAAACCAGATGAACATGATATTGGACAAGGGCGATTCTCCGCATGTGCTGATCTGGGGCTGGCACGAGGGAATTCGCGGCGCAAGCTGGCTGGAGCTGGATGTCAGTGGCGGCGTGCATGAGCGCCGTTACCTGCCCGGGGCTTCTGCTGAAACCAAATCGCAATATCTGGGAGCTTTGCCGCAGGATTGCTTCAACGCATTTATCCTTGCTGTTGAGGCTGCCCTTCGTGAAAACGCCATGGCCCAAACACCAATATCTGACCCGGCGCATGTTCTTACCCTGGAATGCATCGGTGAGCACTCAAGGCGTGAATGGACATTTTCCCCTGATGCGCTCGATGCAGGTCCAGCGCTGCGCCGTCTGGGCCATGCCTTTTCCGCTCTGCCCTCGCAGTGCAAGATCTGCCAAGAGAGGTAATTGCAGATAGGGAAATATCAGTTATGGCCATGTCAAGAAATGCGCTCCAGAGTGGCCGAGCCGCGGATTTCACCTGCATTCATCTGCACCACCTGATACACCGCTCCGTTAATGGTCACCCGGTCACCCCTCGCCACCCTGAGATCAAATCCCTTTGCCGTATCTGGCGGCATGACACTGATCGTGCCGCGCACGGTGTTTTGGGCTCTTCCCTTGGCATCACTAAAGGTCTCTTCCCATACATTGGAAAGGCCAACCCGCACATCTCCCGCTTCGGCAACGGTGGTTTCAATTAGGCAAAGCGTTGGTTTTGTCATGGGTTATGGATTTGGCTTTTCGGCTCAAGGGCTGCTGATGTCCTTCACCGGGAAGAATACTATGGTGTTTCCTGAAAAATCCAGTATAGACTCCGATCCGGCCCTCAGGATATGAAGAAAGCCAGATCATGAAAGTTCTCGTTACCGGATCTGCCGGCTTTATCGGCAATCATCTCGCCAAACGTCTTCTAGACGATGGCCATGATGTCGTCGGGATCGATAATCTCAACGCCTATTATGATCCAGCCCTGAAACAGGCCCGGCTTGACCGGATCCGGGGCCAGGCGAGTTTTCATGAAGAATGCATTGATATCAGTGACGAGGCTGCCCTCAGCGCCTGTTTTGCCGCGCATGAGCCTGAATATGTAGTTAACCTGGCGGCCCAGGCCGGGGTTCGCTACAGCCTTGAATCTCCAGCTTCTTACGTGCAGTCAAATCTGGTAGGATTTGCCAATATCCTGGAAAATTGCCGCCAGCATAACGTGAAACACCTGGTTTTTGCCTCGACAAGCTCGATTTATGGCGCCAACCGCAAGCTGCCCTATACCGAAAAAGACACCACAGACCACCAGGTCAACCTGTATTCCGCCAGCAAAAAGGCCAACGAGGCCATGGCCCACGCTTATGCGCATCTTTTCGATATCCCCTCCACGGGGTTGCGGTTTTTCACCGTCTATGGTGATTGGGGACGCCCTGATATGGCATTTTTCAAATTTGCCGATGCAATCATGAAAAACCGGCCCATTGATGTCTATAACCGCGGTGAGATGACCCGTGATTTCACCTATGTCGGCGATATTGTCGAAGGAATCATGCACCTGATTCCCATGCCGCCAAAACCTGACAGCTCATGGGATGCCCGGGCTCCCGAGCTGGGGCGCAGCGGTGTTGCCCCTTACAAGATCTACAATATTGGCTGCGGCAAGCCGGTCACCCTGATGCGCTATATCGAGGTGCTCGAAGCCTGCCTTGGGCGTGTCGCAAAAAAGAATCTGATGCCGATGCAGCCAGGTGATGTGAAGGACACCTGCGCGGATGTCAGTGAACTTGCCACCGCCACCGGATACGCTCCGGTCACGAGCGTTGAGGAAGGCATGGCAAAATTCGCCAAATGGTATGCCTCTTATTACAGTAAAACCTAGAGATTTTCTGGAAAACCGGGAACCGTTTTTCCGATGAGAAGTGCGGTAAAAACAAGGAGTTAAAGCCGGTTTTGATTCAATCAAAACCGGAAACGCCCTAAGATCAACCTGCGTTCAAGTGAACGCAGGTTGATCTAGCGTGTCCGGCGGCGGATCAGGCCCTCTTGGGCAACCGAGGCAACCATGGCTCCATCTCTTGTATAAATGCAGCCGCGGGTAAAGCCGAGCGCCGATGAAGCGCTGGGGCTGTCATGGGCGTAAAGCAGCCATTCATCGGCGCGGAAAGAGCGGTGAAACCACATGGCGTGATCGAGGCTGGCCAGTATCAGTTGCGGGTCCAGCATGCTGGTGCCGTGGGGCAGCAAGGAGGTATCCAGCAAGGTCATATCCGAGGCATAACCAAGTACGCATTTGTGCAAGCCCGGATCATCTGGCAGCGGGCCGGTGGCCCGGATCCAGATATTCTGAACCGGCTCTTCTTTTTCCGGGGAGAGAAAATTACGAAACTGGACGGGACGCATTTCGATGGGGCGCTCGCGTTTCCAGTAATTCTGGATATGTTCCGGGAGGCGGTCAAAAAACCGCCCTTTCAGTTCCTGTTCGCTGGGCAGATCTTCGGGGGGCGGCACATCGGGCATGGGGAACTGGTGGTCGAAGCCGTCCTCGGGTTTGTGAAACGAGGCCGACATAGAGAAAATCGCCGCGCCATTCTGGATCGCCACCACCCGCCTTGTGACAAAACTGCGCCCGTCGCGAATGCGTTCGACCTCGTAGATAATTGGCAGTTTGGGAATGCCAGGACGCATGAAATAGCCATGCAGGGAGTGGGCCTGCAAGGGGGCTTCCACGGTGCGCGTCGCCGCCACCAGCGCCTGCCCGACAACCTGTCCGCCATAGACCCGCTGCCAGCCTTCCGCCGGGCTTTGGCCGCGAAACAGGTTTTGTTCCAGGGGTTCCAGGTCAAGAAGAGCGATGAGATTGTCTATGGCGCTGGGCATGGAATTGTCCTTGAATATCCGGTTTGGTCATCAATAAAACATGATTGCAAGTCCATGCTCAAGGCAGATCAGAAATTAATTGGATATGGGATCAGGATCGGGCAAACTGGACCTCATGGACAAGACCGATATACTCATAACTGGTGGCGGCCCGGTGGGCATGGCCATGGCTCTGGCGCTGGCGGGGCCAGCTGAGCGTCATGGCTTGCGCGTGGTTCTGGTCAATGCTCTGGAGTTTGGTGAAATCGGCGCACCGCAAAGCGATGGGCGCGCCTATAATCTTGCGGCTTCGTCCAAGCGCATGCTCAGCGCGCTCGGGGTGTGGGATCAACTGAAGCCCCATGCCCAGCCAATCACCCGGATCATTGTTACCGATGCCCAAGGCCGCGCACCGCGTCCACCCCTGCTTGAGTTTGACAATCATGATGACAGCGATGTCGGCGGTGATGAACCGGCTTCGTATATCATTGAAGCCGAGCACCTGCTTGGCGCGCTGGCGCGGGCTGTACTAGAAACCCCGATTATCGAGACCCGTGCGCCGGATACCGTGGAAGATCTCAGATCTGGCAACGCGTTCATGGATGCGGATCTGGCTTCTGGTGAAAGACTGCGCGCAAGGCTGGCAATCGTGGCCGATGGGCGGGCTTCGCCCTTGCGCAAGGCGCTGGGGGTTGAAACTCTCACCTGGCCGCATGGGCAAACCGCGATCGTGATGGCGGTGCGCCATGAAAAAGACCATGAGGGCCGGGCCTTTGAGCATTTCCGCAGCCCCGGTCCGTTTGCAGTCTTGCCGCTCAAGGGCGGCTTTCGTTCATCACTGGTGTGGAATGAGCGCCCGGAAGAGGCGGCGCGCATTCTGGCGCTGGGCAAGGACGGGTTTATTGATGAATTACAGCTTCGCTTTGGCGTGGAGCTGGGCGAGGTGACGCCTGATGGCAAGGTATTTTCCTATCCGCTCACCTCGGTTCTGGCGCACAGCTATGTGGGCTCGCGCTTTGCGCTGATCGGTGATGCGGCGCATGGGATTCACCCGATTGCCGGACAGGGGGTTAATTTGGGCTATCGCGGGGTGGCGGCGCTGGCGCAGATTCTTGACGAGGCGCTTGAGCTTGGCCTTGATATCGGCGCGGTGGATGTGCTGGAGGGCTATCAGCGGTGGCGGCGTTTTGATGCCCTCACCCTGGTGGCGGGCTGCGTGGTTCTGAATGCAATGTTTGCCCGCGATATCAGGCCGCTCCGCCTGATCCGTGATCTGGGTCTGGAACTGGTTGACCTCTCCCCCCCGTTAAAGGGCCTGTTTGTCCGCGAGGCGGCGGGGAGCACGGGCAATCTACCTCGTTTGCTGCGCGGCAAACCACTTTAGCAGCCTGTCGGGTTTGGCGTTATCTGGTTTGATCTAAAACATGCGAACAGGTC
>CAZHLV010000070.1:0-2256 GCA_964533415.1 uncultured Hyphomicrobiales bacterium | reverse complement strand
GGGGAAACGCGAAGAAATACACGGAGCTTTAGAGAGCGTTTCCGGTTTTGATTGAATCAAAACCGGGCTCCAACTCTTTGTTCTTACCGCACTTCTCATCGGAAAACCGGTTCCCGCTTTTTCCGGAAGTGCTTTAGGCTTTGCAGCGCTTCGCAGAGCCAACAGGACAATCACCCGGATCAGCGGCACTCGCCGACGGATCCTTCAGCACAGACCCGGCCATCGGTCCAGATGGCGTTGCCAAACCTGGCCTTAATCAGGATTGCATCCGTCAGATTGGCGCCGGTCAGATTCGCGCCGCGCAAATCCGCATCAAGCAAACTGGCCTTTGTCAGATTGGCCAGCATCAGATTGGCGCCGCGAAGATTGACCGCGTGAAGGTGGGCCCGTTCCAGATTGGCCAGGGTCAAATCTGCGCCTTTCAGGTTGGAAAGCTGCAAGATAGCGCCGGAAAGATTGGCGCGCCTGAGATTAGCCTTGTCCAGCCGCATGGTGGTCATGGATGCATTGCTCATATCCACGCCTTCCAGATTTATGCCTATTCGCACCGCCCCGGTGCATTGTCCGCCAGGTTCAAATTTGCAAACCGTGTTCACATCCTGGTCTTTCTTGATATTGTCCGTCCAAGCGATTGCATTTCCAGCCAACACAACAGCCAGCGCCATACTTCCAAAAACAGCTAGAATCACCCGCCCCATCGTTCTGCCCTTTCAATTTTTATTGTTATAATCTGAATAATACCCGCAATTGGTTTTTTTCAAAGCCATATCTTCAACCGGGAGCCTTGGGACCGGATATGGCGGGAGAATCATCAGGCGGCCAACCGATGGCCAGAGCGTATCTTGATAAGCGTATCTTGATAAACGGTATATCGTTTACTTGCAGGGCAAACCATTTCGGGCGGGATTGATATCCCGCCCGGTTGTTGTCTTTGTCTGCATTTGTCCACGATTATTTTAGCGCTTTCTTGAGGGTAAAGACGCCGCGCATTTCACCGACCTTGAAGCCGCGGGCCCGATCGCCCGGATATTGCTTCTTCAATGCCGCTTCCACTTCCGGTTTCAGGGTTTCGCCGTGACAGTTAAGACACAGCTTGGCGGTAGGGATGGCTTTCACCATGCGGAAATATTTTTTGCCGTTTTCTTCCGTCACGCCGGTCTTGACCATGACCTTGGGATCTTCGCCCTTTTCCTGGCGGGCGAGAAATTCGTCGATGGCCGCCTTGGTAAAAGCGTCGGGTTCATTATGGGAGTTGCGCAAGCGGTGGCTCGAACGGGCCACGCTCCAGCCTTCCGAAGCTGAAACCTTGGCGGCGATTTCCGGCGCCTTGAGCTTGCACACGTCAATGGCGTGAACAAAGCCCCCGGACTTGACCGCGGCCTTCATTTCGCCCTTGAGCGTCTTGCCGAATTTCATCATCACGCCCTTGCCCTCCTTGGCCAGAGCCGCCATGTCCGGGCCGGCATGGGCAGGTGCGGCGGCAAATCCGGCGATGCAGGCGAGCGCAATTGCGGTTTTCTGAAACGTCATGAAATCTTTCCTTTGTTGTCTTGTTTTCCCTCAAGCCGTTTTGCGGCCATGATTCTTCTTGATCGGGCAATAATAGGCAATGATCGCATGGTGGATCAACCGGCAGCCTCGCGAATCAGGGCAATGATTGTTGTGCGGCGCTTTTTTTCCGCAATATCCAGCGGGGTCTGGCCGCGCGAATCAACCGGATTCACCTTAGCGCCGCGTTCCAGCAGCAAGCGTACCGTGTCGGGCTTGTTGCCCCCCACCGCCCAGTGCAGGGCGGTGCCGCCATTTGCATCGGTGGCATTGATATTGGCGCCTTTTTCAAGAAAGGCGTGGACCAGGGCGACATGCTTCTTGGCCGCCTCGATGAAATCAAGATCAAGCTGACCGGGTTTCCCGGTATCCCAACCGCTCAGACCAGCGATCAGAAGCTCCCCGCCAATCACCTCGCTGAGCATGGGCTGGTAGCCCTTGGCCAGCGTGTCGATGACATGGGCGCCTTCGCCAAAAGCCAGCGCGGCAGTTTCCGCCGCCTCGGCGCGGGAAAACCCGTAAATCGCCCTGCCATCGGCGGAGCGGGTGTAATAGCGGTTGGGGTTTTGAGGCATTGTTATTTTGTCCTGAGCCTGCCCGCTCCCCCTCCCCACCACCCTCAGGATTGTGCAAAGGGTGGCGGGGAGGCGGAGCGGGAGATGGCCGCTGTGTCCTGAGCCTGCCCGCTCCCCCTCCCCACCGCCCTCA
>CAZHLV010000069.1:0-15675 GCA_964533415.1 uncultured Hyphomicrobiales bacterium | reverse complement strand
CGGGGCCGGGCTGACCGCCCGTCGCGCGGTCGCGCTCTGCTGCCGGTCGCACCCCCCGCTCCCCCTTCCCACCACCCTTTGCAAACTCCCTGAGGGTGGTGGGGAGGGGGAGCGGGCGGCCCGGTGATAACAAGAGAGAAGCGGGAGGCACGGTGATAAACCGGAGGCCTCCCCCCCTCCCCGGCATGCTCCCCAATTGCCATTTGCAATTCTCCGGGGCTTTGTGATAAATCGCGGGGAAACATTAGCAATCACGCATACGAGGACAAGATCATGCCGACTTATGATTATGAATGCACCCAGTGCGGCAAGCCCCATCAGGCGCAACATTCCATGTCCGCGCCAAAACCCAAATGCCCCTCCTGTGGCGGCGAGTTGACACAGGTTATCCTGATGGCCCCCGCCGTCAGCGGCGCCAATTTCGGGGCGGGCAGTTCCGCCAGCGCCCCGGCCTGCGAAACGCCTTCCGGCCCGAGTTGCAGCACCGGAACCTGCCCGTTCCAGTAAGCCTCTTTCGATCACGGCCCAACCCCTCTCCCCTTCCCACCACCCCCAGGAGTTTGCAAAGGGTGGCGGGAAGGGGGAGCGGGGTTTGAGCTTGGGGAGAGTCAAAGATTGCAAGGCTTTTTGAAATAGAGCGCTTCTGAAAAAGCGGGAACCGGTTTTCCGACAAGAAGTATGGGAAGAACAAGGTGCTAGAGCCTTAATCCTTCTCCGGGCGGTAAACGCCGGTTTTGGGGTCTTTTTTGAGCTTGGGCAGGTCCTTGGGGTCGATGGGAGCCTGTTTCGGGGGCCTGGTTTTGGGCCCGGCGTCAGTGCCGCCGCTCAGGAAGCGGTAAATAACCCAGCCGCCAAGGCCGATGATGAGCAAGGAAAGAAAAGGTCCCATGAAATTACCGCCTAGAGCAACGCGCGCTCACGCAAACGCATTATCGTTTCTCTATCTCCTTGATATCGATCAACTTAACTGCATTCAAGAGATTTCACTTGAACGCAGGTTGATCTAAAGCCCGTATCTGGACCACAGATTGCGCGTTTCGGCGGCAGATATCAAGTCCTCGGCCCAGCCTTGCGGCATCACGGGGCTATTCGCCGCAAAACCGAGCTTGCGCTTGAGCCAGCTCTTTTCGCCGCCCACGGGCTTGATCTTGACATTCTCGCCGAATTTCTCGCGCATGAAGCTGCGCATGTCAGCCAGCCCGTCGATGAGACCGAGAGCCTTTGCCTTTTCGCCGGACCAGAATTCTCCGGTGAAGATATCCTCGTCCGTAAGGCGTGCGCCGCGGCGCTCCTTGACCATGTTGATGAAGGTTTCATGCACATCGAGCTGGAGGGCTTTCAGGCGTTCGATATCGTCTTTTGATTCCGGCGCGAAGGGATCAAGGCTCATCTTTTTCTCGCCCGCGGTATAAACCCGGCGCTCGATACCGAGCTTTTCGATGGCTTTTACAAAGCCAAAGCCCGACGAGATCACCCCGATGGAACCGATGATGGAACTAGAATCAGCGTAAATCTCATCTCCTGCCAGCGCCAGCATATAGCCGCCCGAGGCCGCGACATCCTCGGCAAAGGCATAGACGGGGATTTCGTTTTCCTCCGCCAGTTCGCGGATGCGGCGGAAGATCTGGGCCGATTGCACCGGCGAGCCGCCGGGGGAGTTGATCTGGAGCGCCACGGCCCTGAGGGCTTTGAGTTCAAAGACCTTCTCGATGCTCTCATCAAGATCATGCAGGGTGAGACCGGGTTTCAAGGGCGTAACCGCACCGATGGCCCCGGCAAGGCGCAACACGCCGACCACCGGTTTGGGCTCGCGCCAGCGCCCCGGCAGGAAACGCCGCCAAAGAGGCGCTTTTTTGGGATTTGTTTTTGACATGCCCCCTTACATAAGCGCCAGAAGCGGGCCTCACAAGGGATAAGCGGCGCCTTTGCGCAAAACCGCATTGGCGGCGGCGCAATAAGCGCCGGTTTGATCTTGCAGGACAAGACCGGGGAGCAGTTTCAGCGGAGCGCGGCTGGCCTTTGTCGCCTGAACAAGAATCCGGTGCGCCGGGGCGCCGGGCCTGGGGAATAACGGCGCGATGCGGATATTGCCCGCCCTCCCCTCCAGAGCGGTGAGGATTTGCCCAAGGCTTTCGGGCCGATGCACCGGGGTGAGGGCGCCGCCGGGCTTGAGGCTGCGAATTAAAAACCGCATCCAGCCGGGCAGATCGCCGCGCTCATGGGCATGGGCGATGGCCTTGCCCGGCAGGGGAGACGGACGGCCCGCACCGGGCTGGTAATAGGGCGGATTGGCGAAAACATGGGCATAGCTGTCGGGCAATATTCCCGCCTCGAACAGGGTTTGGGCCGGGGCGCAAATATCGGCTTCAAGGACCGTGATATTTTCATCAAGGCCGTTGCGCGCGATATTGCGCCGGGCAAGGCGGGCGGCCTCGGGCTGGATCTCGACGCCGGTGACCTGCAAATCTTCAATCCGGGCGCACAGGCACAGGGCCGCCGCGCCAGAGCCAATGCCCGCCTCCAGCACCTTGTCGCCGGGGCTTGCCGGGATGGCGGCGGCGAGAAACACGGCGTCGATCCCGGCGCGCACGCCCTTTTCCGGTTGCAGGAGCCGGATCCTGCCACCCAGAAACGCATCATCGCTCAGGCCGCCAGCCCGGGTCCCGGCTTCATTCATCGGGGATGATCCCGGCTTCGCGCAACACCGCCCTTGCCCGGGCAAGGACGGTGTCATCCACCATGATCCGGCGCGGCAAGGCGCCGACCGAGCCTTCCAACACGCTCATATTGCCGTCGAATATGGCGCAATCCATGCCGGCCGCGGCAAGGGTGGCCTCTATGGCGCTAATCAGAACAGGATCGGTTGTTCGCAGCAATTCTTTCATTTCAAATCCTGATTCCTTCGCTCTTTGCCCATTTGCACCCGATCACTATAATGCAGCTCATGCTCAGCGTCATCATTCCCACATATAACGCCGCCGCGCAATTGCCGCGCACATTATCCGCCCTTGTGCCGGGGGTCGTGGCCGGGGTGCTCAAGGAGGTCATCATCTGCGATGGCGGCTCTTCGGATGAAACCTGTAAACTGGCGGAGGGAAGCGGGGCAAATTTCATTTCCGGGCCGAAGGGGCGCGGGGTTCAGCTCAAGGCCGGGGCAAAGGCGGCGCGGGGTGAGTGGTTGTTGTTCCTGCATGCCGATACCGAGCTTTCGCCGGGCTGGGAGGGGGAAGTCGAGCGCTTCATGGAACGCGCGGGACGGGACGATACGCCGCCCCGGGCGGGATATTTTACCTTCGGGCTGGATGATCCGGGACTTTTCGCCCGCATCATGGAGGCCGGGGTGCGGCTGCGGACCTTGCTTTTTGCCCTGCCCTATGGCGACCAGGGACTGTTGATCGAGCGGCGGTTTTACGAGCAGCTTGGCGGCTATGCGGAGTTGCCGTTGATGGAGGACGTGGAATTCGTGCGCCGCATTGGCCGCAAACACCTCCGGCCCCTTGCCGCCAGGGCCACCACCAGCGCCCGGCGCTATCACCGCGACGGGTTCGCCGCGAGGATTGCCCGCAATTCAGGCTGTCTTGCGCTGTATTTCCTGCGGGTCTCCCCGGCCCGGATTGCAAGGTTTTACCGGTGAACCGCCCTTGCCGGCACCTGGTCATCATGGCCAAGGCGCCGGTAGCCGGGGCGGTCAAGACCCGCCTTGGCAACGGCATCGGGGTGGGCGCGGCCACCGGGTTTTACCGCGCCGCGCTGGCGGGGCAGATGCGCGTCCTGGGGCGGGACCGGCGCTGGCGAAGCTGGCTGGCGGTGACGCCCGACACGGCGCTTGGCGAGGCTTTCTGGCCACCGGGCATCGCCCGTATCGAACAGGGAAAGGGGGATCTTGGCGCACGGATGCAGCGGGTGTTTGACCGCCTGCCCCCCGGCCCGGCGGTGATTGTCGGCTCGGATATCCCCGCCATCCGCCCGCGCCATGTCGCGGCGGCGTTTCGCCTACTGGGCGCGGCGGATGCGGTGTTCGGCCCGGCGGAAGATGGCGGCTACTGGCTGGTGGGCCTGAAACGCTTTCCCCGGGTCTTGCGCATCTTTGACAATGTCCGCTGGTCTGGTCCGCACACGCTGGCCGATACATCGAGAAATCTTGAAAACCAGAAAGCTGGATTTCTTGAAACTCTCAACGATATTGATACAGCCGATGATTACCGGCGCTGGCAAGCGCTAAACATGACAGGTTGCTCTAAAACTTATCCACAGCATCGCCGTGCGGGAGCATAATGAATGAACCGGGCGAGCCGATGCGGAGCTCGGCCGGTTCATTCCTCATTTGCTCCCAGACTTATCCACAAGTTTATCCACAGGTTTATGCACAGGCGCAAAAGAATACCTCCTGTTCCAAAATGCCGCACCCTGACAAAATGTCTGATGAGACAGTGTCTATTGAGGTGATATTAACCCAGGCCTGCGATGACTTGTTGAATTCTAGGGGAAATTCAGGTTTTCAAGGTCAAGAGAGATGTTTAACTTCAGAATATCAACTATAGGTATAGTCATATCGGGATTTTTAGCCGTTATGGTTGTGTTGGTTGTTGCAACCTCGGTTGTAGCGGTTCAGGAGATCGGCGGTGCCAAGCAGCTCTGGAGCTATTTCGAGAACAACCCGACCCGGAAAATCGGCTATTTGCAAAAGCTCAATGCCGCCATGGGTTATGGCGGAATGATCCACCAGTTCAAGAATTACGTAATTCGCCAGAAATCATCGCGGATCGGCAAAACAACGCGCAAGGCCAAGTTGGCGCTGAAGATTATCGATTCATACCGCAAGCTGGGCGTCAACAAGAAAGAAGACAAGGCGCTGAAGGATATTGAGACAGTCATTCACAGCTATACGGGGGCGCTGGGCACCGTCAAGGGGATGATAAAGGCGGGGGATGCGCCCGGCAAGATCGACCGGAAGATCAGGATCAGGGATCGCAAGGCCTTAAGGGCCTTTACCTTGCTCAATGTGGAGATCATCCAGGCGCGAAAAGTTGCCGCCGATGCGGTTTATGCCAGTTTCAACAAGATCCTGACCTTGATGAAATGGTTTGCCATTATCAGCGGAACGATACTGGGCACATTGGCGCTGGTGTTGTTCTGGTTTGCCATGTGGCGTCTCGGGCGTCCGCTGAAGAGCATAACCGGGGTCATTACGGCGCTGGCCAATGGCAACCTGGACATGCAGGTTCCCATGCAGGAGCGCCGGGATGAGGTGGGCGATATCTCCAAAGCGGTCCAGGTGTTCAAGGAAAATGCCCTGCGCACCCGCCAGCTTGAAGCGGAACAAGAAGCCTTGCAGGAAAAGGCGCGGGAAGAAAAACACCAGTTGATGAACAAGCTGGCGGATGATTTTGAAAGCCGGATCTGCAATTTTGTCGAGACGGTTTCCATCGCCGCGGATGAGCTCAATTCAACCGCCCAGGCCATGAGCGGCATTTCCACCAGCGCCAGTGAACGCTCCGCGGCGGTGATGGCGGCCTCTGAAGAAGCCTCCAACAATGTTCATATCGTGGCTTCGGCTGCCGAGGATATGTCCAGTTCCATGACCCGGATCAACGATCACATGGTGGAAGCCTCCAGCAGCTCAAAACAGGCGGTCAGCGTGGTGGAAAAAACCAGCGGGCAGATCGAGGTTCTGACCAAGACGGCGGACAAGATCGGCGAGGTCATCAAGATCATTTCCGATATCGCCGACCAGACCAACCTGCTGGCGCTCAATGCAACGATTGAATCGGCCCGGGCCGGGGAAGCTGGCAAGGGGTTTGCGGTGGTGGCCAGCGAAGTCAAGAGCCTTGCCAGCCAGACCGTCAAGGCCACGGAAGATATTATCAAGCAGGTGGAAGAAATCCAGCTTGCCACCGGGCAGGCGGTGACATCAATAGCGGAAATCGGTGATGTCATCCAGCAGGTGGACAAGACATCCTCGACGGTTGCCGAGGCAATCGAGAAACAGGGGCAGGCAACGCAGGAGATTACGCATAACGCCAATGAGGCGGCGCTGGGCACCCATGAAGTCAGCCAGAACATTTCCGGCGTCACCGAGGCCTCCCAGGAGGTCGGGCAGGTCTCGGGACAGGTAATGATGGCGGCCAGCGAGCTTTCCCAGCAATCGGCCACCTTGAAGGGAGAGGTGAAGGAATTTATCGCGCAAATCCGTGCTGCGTAGTGCCAGCCGATACGCTTTGCCAGCTTGCCGGAACGGCGTCTCCGGCCAGGTATTCTTGAGCAACTTATCTGTATTCAGGTGATTCCACTTGAACGCAGGTTGATCTAGCCCTTGTTGCGTTTCAGATGCTCATCGAGCCGGGGCATGATTTCCACGAAATTGCATGGCAAGGTGCGGTAGTCAAGCTGGGGTTCCAGGATGCCGTCCCAGCCATCCTTGCAGGCGCCGGTGGAGCCGGGCAGCGCAAAGATATAGGTACCATAGGCCACCCCGCCCAGCGCGCGGGACTGGATGGCGGACAGGCCGATCTTGTCATATGAGATGCGCTGGAACATGATGGCGAAGCCCTCGATCTCCTTTTCAAACAGCGGGCGCATGGCCTCTGGCGTGATATCGCGGCCTGTCAGCCCGGTGCCGCCGGTGGAGATGATGACATCGATCTCCTTTGCCTTGATCCACGCTTTCACCTGCGCCTGAATTTCATCGACTTCATCTCTCACGATCACCCGGTCGAGAACCTTGTGGCCGCTGGTCTCGATGCGCTTGACCAATGTATCGCCGGAACGGTCATCTTCAAGGGTGCGGGTATCGGACACCGTCATCACGGCAATGCCAACGGGAATGAAGGGACGTTTTTCATTGGGATCGATTTTGGACATGGGAGCTTCCCCTGGGATATTGCGCTAATGATCGCGCTGGTTGTATCTGAGCTGGGCGGGGGTCAGGTCGAATCCCACCAGCACTTCGTAATCAGTGGGCTTTTTCCCCGCCCCGAGGGTGAAGGTGAAATTCCTGATAACCTCGATGAAATCAGCATTGCGGTGGCCCGGCTTGATGGTAACATCGGTTTTGCGGAAAATCTTGTTGCGGACATCCTGGTCCTTCAAGGTAAGAGCGGCAAAAACCGGCAGGACTTTCTTACCCGCCGTTCCCCTGGGGCCAAGGGAAATCCGGCCGCTCAGGCCAAATTCGGATATCACCTGGTTGCCCTTTACCTTGCAATCAAGCGCCGCCTTGACGATCTGGGCGTCATAACGGACATTCTCGATCCGGGGCGCTGCGCCGGGAGTAAAAATGGTAATGCTGGCGGCTTGCGACAAGGTGGCGATGGAGGGGCAGTTTTTCTTGATGGCCTTGACCGCTTTCTTGCCCCTTGAGCCAAACAGCCCGCCGCCGCCAGAGGCGCAGCCGGTGAGCAGGGCAAGCCCCAGCAGCGCCACAAGGAAAACGCCTGCACGCTGCAAAACCCGTTCCTTTTCACATATAACCATCATGCACTCTCCCGTGTTTTACGCCTCGTGGAGTTGACAAGTTCAGGCTGGCGCATTCTATTACGCGGCACCATAATGATGCGTGCATCCGCCCGCAAGCCTTGCCGGAATTTATCAAGCCTGATGACCGATCACAACACGCCGCAACTGACCCTTTACCTCGCCGCGCCGCGCGGCTTTTGCGCCGGCGTGGACCGGGCAATCCGTATCGTGGAAAAGGCCATCGAGCGCTTTGGCGCACCGGTTTTCGTGCGTCATGAGATCGTCCATAACCGCTACGTGGTCGAATCGCTGAAAAACAAGGGGGCCGTGTTTGTCGAGGAGCTTGACGAAATCCCCGACGCCACGCGCCCGGTGATCTTTTCCGCCCACGGGGTCGCCAAATCAGTGCCGGAGGAGGCGCGGGCGCGCAAGATGTTTTCCATCGACGCCACCTGCCCGCTGGTGACCAAGGTGCACCGGGAAGCCGAAAGCCACCACGGCGCGGCGCGCGAGGTAATCCTGATCGGCCATGAGGGGCACCCGGAGGTGATCGGCACCATGGGGCAGTTGCCCGAAGGCGCGGTGCAACTGGTGGAGACGGTGGAGGATGCGCACAGGCTGGAGCCACGCAACCGGGAAAAACTGGCCTATATCACCCAGACCACGCTTTCGGTTGACGATACACGCTCCATCGTGGCGGAGCTGAAACGGCGCTTTCCGGCGCTGGTGGAGCCGCGCAAGGAAGATATCTGCTATGCCACCACCAACCGGCAGGAGGCGATCAAGGCGATTGCGGCGCGCTGTGATGCGATGATCGTCATGGGAGCGCCCAACTCGTCAAATTCACGGCGCCTGGTGGAGGTGGCCAGCCGCGAGGGCTGCGCCTTGTCATGGCTGATCGAGCGGGCGCAGGATATCCCGTTTGATGAATTCGAGAATGTAAAAACACTGGGTTTGAGCGCCGGGGCCTCGGCGCCTGAAGTGCTGGTGGATGAGGCCATAGCAGCAGTAAAGGCGCGCTATGAGACGCGCATCGAGATTGTCACCACGGCGGAGGAGAACATCTCGTTTGGCCTGCCGCGCGAACTGCGCCCGGAGGGATAAAGGATCATGGCGGTTTATACGCAGATCGGCACGAGGGAGTTGACCGGGTTTATCGAGACTTATGATATCGGCGCGCTGCTTTCGTGCAAGGGGATTGCGGAAGGGGTGGAAAATTCCAATTACCTGCTGAGCACCGCGCAGGGGCGGTTTATCCTGACGCTTTACGAAAAACGGGTGAACCCGGATGATCTGCCGTTTTTCCTGGGGTTGATGGAGCATCTGGCGGCCAACGGGGTGCCCTGCCCGGTGCCGGTGCATGACCGTGAAGGCAAGGCGCTGCGCCATCTGGCCGGACGGCCCGCCGCCATGGTGAGCTTTCTGGATGGCATGTCGGTGCACCGGCCGCAAAATGCCCATTGCCGGGAGTTGGGCCGGGCCATGGCGAAACTGCATGTGGCGGGTGGCGGTTTTGCTCTTGAGCGCCCCAATTCGCTTTCCGTGGCGGGGTGGCGCGAGCTTTTTGAGAAAACCGCGCCGCATCTGGAAGATATCGCGCCGGGGCTGGAAGGCGAGATCGGGGCAGAGTTGGCCTTTCTGGAAGATAACTGGCCTTCGCATTTGCCCCGCGGCATTATCCATGCCGATCTTTTCCCCGATAACGTGTTCTATATCGGCAAGACGCTTTCCGGGGTGATCGACTTTTACTTCGCTTGCCGCGATACCCTTGCCTATGACCTGGCGATCTGCCTCAATGCGTGGTGTTTTGAGGCCGGCAATGCGTTCAACATCACCAAGGCGCGGGCGATCTTGCGCGGCTACCAGGAAGAGCGCCGGCTGAACGGGGATGAAATCAATGCCCTGCCGCTGCTGGCCCGGGGTGCGGCGCTGCGGTTTTTCCTCACCCGCGCCTATGACCGGGTGAACACCCCCGACGATGCGCTTGTAGCGCCCAAGAATCCGCGTGAATATCTTGATAAACTGCGCTTTCACCGCTCGGTGAAGAGCGCCGCTGGTTATGGAATGGACTTTTGAAAAAACCTGACGTGATTATCTATACCGATGGAGCCTGTTCGGGCAATCCGGGACCGGGCGGCTGGGGAGCGTTGCTGGAATATGGCGGGGCACGCAAGGAACTTTTTGGCGGCGAGGCGCAAACCACCAATAACCGCATGGAGCTGCTGGCCGCCATCGAGGCGCTTGATGCGCTCAAGAAACCTTGTAACGTGACGCTGTATACCGATTCAGCCTATGTGAAAAACGGCATTACCTCGTGGATTCACAACTGGCGCAGGAACAACTGGCGCACGGCCAGCAAGAAACCGGTGAAAAACGCCGATCTGTGGCAAAGACTTGACGAGGCCCATCAGCGCCATGACATGAACTGGCAATGGATCAAGGGTCATGCGGGGCATGAAGGCAATGAGCGGGCCGACGAGCTGGCGCGGCGCGGAATTCCGGGGCGCGGTGAGGAGTGAGTATTGAAGCTCAGGCCACCAGCTTGTGCACGAATTTCATCAGGGGGGACATTTTCCCGGCCCGTTCACGCATGGCGCTCACATAGGGCTTCATCCTGGTATCTTCCACCTGAATATGCTGGATCAGCCATTTATACATGAATTTCTCAATGGCCTGAAGCCGCCGTTCCATGCTTTCGCCATTATCGTTGCAACTATAATCGATCAATATCCGCCTGGTGTTGAACATGAGCATGTCCAGAAGGTTGCTGTGACAGCCCTTGTGGCGTTCATGATCGTCAAACCCGGCGGCCTGTTGCAGAGCTTCTTCCCGCCGGAAATGCTCCTTGGCGAAGATGCGGATAACGTTCAGTTTTTCCAGTATGAGTTCTTTTTCTTCTTTCTGGCGAACACAATCGAGCAGTTCAAAGATTTTTACTATCAGGAACTTATGATCTTCATCAATGACCCCGCCATCTATCGACAGCGAATCATTCCATTCAAACTTCATCTTACAGACCCCTTGTGATGCGTTGAGACGGAATATGCAGGTCAAGCTACGGGAGATTGGCTAACAGGAGATTAACACGCTCATTGCGTGTGAAATTGCCGTTTTCTCCCTGGGGTTGCAGGTGTTCCGGCGGCGTTCAGGCTTTTGCGTCATGCCCCAGTTGGCGCCGCAACCTTTGCAGCAAATCCGCAGCGGCATCGGCGATCACGGTGCCGGGGCCGAAGATGGCCTCTGCGCCCATCTTGTAGAGCGCTTCATAATCACCCGGCGGGATGACGCCGCCGGCGACCACCATGATATCGGGGCGGCCCTGCCGGGCCAGCTCGGCTTTGAGCTCCGGAATCAGGGTGAGGTGCCCGGCGGCGAGTGAACTGGCGCCGATGATATGCACATCATTTTCCACCGCCTGGCGCGCGGCTTCGGCCGGGGTCTGGAACAGCGCGCCGATATCGACATCAAAGCCCAGATCGGCAAAGGCCGAGGCGATCACCTTCTGGCCACGGTCATGGCCATCCTGGCCCATCTTGGCCACCAGCAACCGCGGACGGCGGCCCTCGGCCTCTTCAAAGGCCACGACCATCCGGTGAATATTTTCAAGGGTCTTGTTGTTTTCCCCCATGGCGGCTCTGTACACTCCTGATATGGCCCTGATATCGGCCTTGTGGCGGCCAAAGACTTTTTCCAATGCCAGCGACATCTCGCCCAATGTAGCCCTGGCGCGGGCCGCTTTCACGCTCAGGTCAAGCAAATTGCCCTTCCCTGTTTGCGCAGATCGGGTGAGCGCGTCAAGAGCGGTTTGGGTTACCGCCTCGTCGCGCCCGGCGCGCAGGGCCTGAAGGCTTTCAACCTGGGCCTTGCGCACGGCGCGGTTATCCACCTGGCGCACCTCGATATTGTCCTCGTGTTCGGGGCGGTATGTATTCACCCCGACGATAATTTGTGTTCCTGAATCAATGCGCCCCTGCGTTCGGGCGGCGGCTTCCTCGATCTTCAGCTTGGGCAGACCGGCCTCGATGGCCTTGGCCATGCCGCCCATTTCCTCGATCTGGGAAATATGATCCCAGGCCCGTTTTGCCAGCTCATGGGTGAGGCGTTCGACATAATATGAACCACCCCACGGGTCGGCGGTCTCGCAAGCGCCGGTTTCATGTTGCAAGAAAAGCTGGGTGTTGCGGGCGATGGCAGCGGAAAAGTCGGTGGGCAGGGCAAGCGCCTCATCAAGCGCATTGGTGTGCAGCGACTGGGTGCCGCCATGCACCGCCGCCATGGCCTCGATGCCGGTGCGGGTGACATTGTTGAAGACATCCTGCGCGGTCAGCGACCAGCCGGAGGTCTGGCAATGGGTGCGCAGCATCAGGGATTTTTCATTCCTTGGCCCGAACGGCTTCATCAGCCGGGCCCACAGCGCCCTTGCGGCGCGCAGCTTGGCCACTTCCATGAAGTAATCCATGCCGATGGCCCAGAAAAACGACAGACGCGGCGCGAATGCGTCGATATCCATGCCCGCCGCGATCCCGGCGCGGACATATTCGACCCCGTCGGCCAGGGTGTAGGCCAGTTCCAGGTCGGCGCTCGCCCCGGCTTCTTGCATGTGGTAGCCGGAAATGGAGATGGAGTTGAATTTCGGCATCTCTTTCGCGGTGTATTTGAAAATGTCGGAGATGATGCGCATGGAGGGTTTTGGCGGGTAGATATAGGTGTTGCGCACCATGAACTCTTTTAAAATATCGTTCTGGATGGTGCCGGTGAGTTGCTCATGCGCCACGCCCTGCTCTTCCCCGGCAACGATATAGAGCGCCATGACCGGCAGCACCGCGCCGTTCATGGTCATGGAGACGCTCATTTTATCAAGCGGAATACCGTCAAAAAGCGTGCGCATGTCATGGATGGAATCAATCGCCACCCCGGCCATGCCCACATCACCGGCCACCCTTGGGTGATCGGAATCATAGCCCCGGTGAGTGGCCAGATCAAAGGCAATGGAAAGACCGCGCTGCCCGGCGGCAAGGTTCTTGCGGTAAAAGGCGTTGGACTCTTGCGCCGTGGAAAAACCGGCATATTGCCGGATGGTCCAGGGGCGGGTGACATACATGCTGGGGTAAGGCCCGCGCAGGAATGGGGCGATGCCCGGCAGGGCCTCCAGGTGGCCGAGATCTTCAATATCCGCCGGGGTATAAAGCGATTTGACTGCAATCCCTTCGGGCGTCTGGATGCCTTGCGGCGCAGCAACAGCCTCGTTTCGTGTCTGCGGCATGGGGGCAAGGGGAGCCGCCGAGCTCAAATCCTCGATTTCGCAGGGAATGAATACGGGAAAATCGGACCCTGCCGCCAGCGGGTCGGTGCGGGTGGCCTGCCGGGCGCGGCGCTGCTCACGGGCTTTCCCGATGGCGCGGGGGATATCCTCGCCGCCATGCCGGACATCCTGGAAAAACGCCCAGCCCGCCTCGATGAGCTTGCCGGTGAGATCTTCGACAATCCCGGCGCCGGCGCCCGGGTCGGCGACGCGGCCAAGGGCGCTTTCCGATTGCAGCACGAGCTGGATGTTGCGCGCCATGCGCCGGCCCAGCGCTGAAGACCGGGCCAGAGGGGCATCAAAGGGGGGCAAGGTGAGGAAATGCGCGCCGCCGGCGACCGCGGCAAAACCGGCCACCGCGCTGCGCAGGATATTGATATGCTCGTTTTTGGCGCTCAGGATGAGCGGTGAGATTTCGGCATGAAGCCTGGGCGCGGGAGCCCTGACCTGGAAGATTTCCAGCAGCCGCGCCCATAGCACCGGCAGGGCGCGAAACTTGGCGATTTGTGCAAAAAGCTGCGTATCGGCAGTGAGCAGAAAAGCGATCCGGGCAGCGGCGCTCTGCAGCTCCGCGCCTTGCCGGGTCAGAACATCCATTGCCCTTGCGGCCCGCGCCAGCAGAAGCCCGAGCTCCTGGGCATCGGAGCACCCGGCGCGAACATATTGGCGCGCATCGGTAACAAGGCTGCAACCGGTATCCAGATCCCCCGCAAAAGGGGCGCTCGCATTCGATATGATGTTCAAGGCCAGATCAGCCCTGTCCGGGTTCACGCCGCGCTGTTTATAAAGGGCGAGCAGATGCGCCGCCGCTTCTTTCCCGCCATCAAGGCGAAGATGGATGGCGTCTAGCTGCACATCCTTGAGCAAGCGGTCAAAATCATTCACGCCAGAGGCCGATATACCGCCGCCCGCCGCTGATGGGGTGTTGGCGCAGATGAGCGCCAGCCCGGTGGCGCCATTGGCCAGATCATCATGAACATGTTCGTTGGCCCTGAGGCTGTCCGGGTCATCCACCCGTTGCACGATCACCCAGGGACCGGTGCGCCCGGCAAAGCTGAAGAGCGGGCCGGGAAGGCCCTTGACGGGCGTTTCATAGGCCGGGTCAATGGCAAAACCATCGAGGGTCCGGGCCGTGATCTCATCAATCGCCTTGCCCCTCAGCGCCCTTGTGAGCCGCGCCAGCCATTCGCCCCGGTCTGCCGCCGGGAAACCGCCGCTTAAAGAAAACCCGGACATGCCCGCTCCTTCCTGCCGCAATGCCGCGGGCCGCCCTTGTTTTCCTGCTTGCCGCGCGAACCGGGGCTTCGCCTGCCTTGCCCCCCGGATGGCACTCTAGCCGAGGTGGGCAAAACACGGCAATACGCCTTTGGTTCGTGATAAATGTGAGAAAATTCAAACCCGGTCAGGCGCTGGTGTTCAGCAGGCGCTCGCGGCGGCGGCCCAGCGGGAATTGCAGCATGGGGTCATTGGTCTCAAGTTGCGCAAGGACTTCTTTTGCGCGGGTACAATCTTCATCAATCTGGCGCTTGAGATCATCCATGTTCTCAAACTTGGCATCGCCGCGCAGATAATCGATGAACTCGACCTCGATCCGGTGGCCGTAAAGATCGCCGTCAAAATCAAACAGGAACGGCTCCAGCAGCGGCTCGACGCCGCCAAAGGTGGGGCTGGCGCCGAAATAGGCCGCGCCGTTGATGCGCCGCAGGGCATGGCCCTGATTATCGCCGATGAACACCCGCACGGCATAGATGCCTATTTTCGGCTCGCAACCTTCATGCAGGTGAATATTGGCGGTGGGATATCCCATGGTCTTGCCGCGGCCATGACCCTTCTTGACCTTGCCGGCCACGCTCCACCAATGGCCCAGCAGCCCGGCGGCCTCGCGCGGGTTTCCAGCCCTGAGCGCGGCGCGCACGCCGCTTGAGGAGATTACCTCGTGGCCGTTTTCGGTGACCGGCTTGATGATGGTGACGCCAAAGCCGTGTTTCTGCCCCGCCGCGCGCAGGGTCTCGATATTGCCCGAGCGGCCCTTGCCATAGGAAAAATCATAGCCGGTGACAATGTGGCTGACGCCCAGACCGGCCACCAGGACCTCTTCAATGAACTTATCGGCACTCATATCGGCCAGCGCCGCGTCAAATGGCAGGGCCACGGTGAGATCAAGACCAAAATCAGCCAGCAGATGCTGCTTGACCTCAAGGGTGGTCAAGTCAAAGAATGGCCGGTCGGGATGGAAGAAGCGGCGCGGATGGGGCTCGAAAACCATGGCCCCGGCGGGGGCGTTGTTTGCCTTTGCCGCGTCCATGGCGGCTTGCAGCACAACCTGGTGGCCCCGATGGACGCCGTCAAAATTGCCCAGCGCCAGGGATGCGCCCTTCAACCGGGCCGGAACATTGCGGTAATCACGCACAGATTGCATCTGTCTTTCCTTTTCAGGGGATCAGGACCAGGGCCTCGCCGCTCAACACCGTTTTGCCCGCAACGCTGCAAACCGTCTCCAGCGTCACGCGGCGGCGGGCCTTATCGAGCGCCATGACCGTGGCGGTGGCGCTCACCTCGTCGCCTATACGCACAGGGGCCATGAAACGCAAGCTCTGGGAGAGATAAACGGCGGTGTCACCGGGCAGCTTTGTGCCGATCACCGCGGAGATGAAAGAGGCGGTGAGAAGCCCGTGGGCGATGCGCGAGCCGAACATGGAGCTGGCGGCAAAGGCCGCGTCGAGATGCAAGGGGTTGGTATCGCCCGAAACCTGCGCGAAGTTGTTGATATCGTTTTCGGTGACGCGCCTTGTATAGCTGGCGCTCATGCCGGTCTGCAAATCTTCAAAGCTGTAACCCATCTCGACCTTCATTCTTTACAAGCCCGCGCCAACTTACTGAAGCGGGGAATGCCCCGCAAGGGCAAAGGGCGGCGAATT
>CAZHLV010000068.1:0-15243 GCA_964533415.1 uncultured Hyphomicrobiales bacterium | reverse complement strand
ACGGCGGCCACGATGGACAACCGCGCCAGCGATCTTAACAACATTCTCGACAATGTCGGCACCGCGGTGGAAACACTCAAATCGGCTGACAATGCCCTGAATGCAATCATCAAGCTGGTGGAAACCGCACAGGCCAATGTCACCCAGGCGCAGAACTCCGCGTCAACGGTGACCCTGGCTTCCCAGACGGGCAGCGTGGACCTGACCGGCGAGACCGATATCGGCGCCAATGTGGCCGGCGTGACTGATGGCGATGCCTTCACGATCAAGGTGGGCTCGGCTTCGGCTGTAACAGTCACGATCGCTGATGGTGATGGCATCACCGAGCTTTTGGCCAAGATCGACGCGATCGACAATGTTGACGGTTCGATTACATCTGACGGTTACCTCAAGATCGAGGCGACCAATGGTGAAAGCCTGACAACGGCAAATTCGACCAATACGCCATTGACCGGCTTTGGTATCACCGCAGGCACGGTATCAGCCAGCAACAAGAACTCGACGAGGACAAACCTGGCGAGTGAATTCGATGCAATTCGCACCCAGATTGACCAGTTGGCCAACGATGCCACGTTCAATGGCATCAACCTGTTGCAGTCTGATGCGCTTAAAGTGGTCTTCAACGAAGATTCAACATCTTCATTGTCGATCTCGGGCGTTGATTTTGATGCCGCGGGTCTGGGTGTAACGGCCGCTGTTGGTGATTTTCAGGCGGATACAGAGCTGGCTTCCAAGAAGAGTCTGCTTGCTTCGGCCCTGACCACCTTGCGCGATCAGGCTTCGACTTTCGGCTCCAAGATGTCGATCGTGGAAACCCGCCAGAGCTTCACCAAGAGCCTTGTCTCGACGTTGCAGAACGCCGCTGGCAAGCTGACCCTGGCGGATACCAACGAGGAAGGCGCCAACATGCTGGCGCTGCAAACCCGTCAGCAGCTTTCCACAACGGCTTTGTCCATGGCCAACCAGGCTGACCAGAGCGTGTTGCGGCTGTTCTAGGCAGCGTCAACACGTTACAAAACTACAAAGGGCGGAACACATGTTCCGCCCTTTTTTTGTGGTACACTGGTCAAACTGGAAATTGAGTCGCGAGAGGGAATAAAATGGCGCTGAAAGTTGAACTTAAACCCGGGGAACGTTTCATTCTGGGCGAGAGCGTTATTACCAACGGCAAGCATCGCGGGCAGATTTTTATCGAGGGGAACGCACCGGTGCTGCGGGAAAAGGACATCCTTACCCCCGAAACGGCCGATACACCGTGCAAAAAGCTCTATCTCACCGTGCAACTCATGTATCTGAGCGATGACCCCTCCTCTTTCAATGACCAGTATTTCCAGATGGTGGAGGAAATCCAGACCGCCGCACCCAGCACGATGCCTTATATCGACCGCATGAATAATCAGATATTAACCAGTTCATTTTATAAAGCTCTCAGAGAAGCAAAATTATTGATTGCTTATGAAGGGGAGCTCCTGAACCATGCAAAATGCAGCGATGGCGTACAGCCAGACAGCGAAAGTAACTCGTGATCCGCGCGAGTTGGAATCATCCTTGCTAATCAGGTCCGCCTCCCAGCTTCAAAGTATCAAGGACAATTGGGACGAGAGTGAACATGACGCCAGCGCGGCCTTGATGTTCAACCGCAAACTGTGGACGATCTTCGTTACCTCGGTGACCCGTGACGATAATCCCATGCCGCTTGAAATCAAGAACAACATTGCCAATCTGGCGGCGTTCATTTTCAAGCAAACCTTGAGCTTTCAGGCCAATCCAGCACCGGAAAAACTCACCAGCCTGATTACCATCAACCGCGAAATCGCGGCAGGGCTTTCTGCTACCTGAATATAGATATCAGGGCTACAGCGCGTTGTATCTGGCCTGGCACCGGCAGGACGGCTTTTCCTAATTGACCGTGCCGGGCAGCGGCGCTATGCACCGGTTATGCGGCAAACGCTTTAGCCGGAAGGCCTTGTCGTCGGGCTCAGGCTCGACCCAGTGGCTGAAATAACCATCTTCACACGTTTCTTCCCCATTCTCACAGCCGGTTACCGTAAACCGGTCGTTACGGATCAGGAGGGAATCGGTACTTTCCCGAATGATCTGGAAGCTGCCGCCATCACATTCGATCTGGCAGATCAGCTTGCCCCGCCGGACCTCGCATGTGCCGGAATTGCTGCCTGTCCTTTTTGCCCCTCTGAAACGGACCTGGATCTGAAAATAAACCACGCCCGGAGAAAGCCGGGGGTCAACAATATCGTCCTTTCCAATCAGCCCGAAAAGTTTGGGATAGTGATTAAAGCGGATCATGGCGACACGCTGGCGGGGGTGTTTTCGCAAATGCTTGTTGCTGTATACCCGCTCAAAACAGGTGTCTTTATCATAGTAAAACCCGCCGGGAAAATCCGCCGCCCGTGCGGGGATGGAGAGAAAAGCCAGAGCGAAGATCATGAATATGACGGGGGTGTATTTTTCAGGCATGGTTCTTTACTCCTTGTTTTTTCATAATATTTTCAACAAGATCACATGCGGAACACGCCAAAGCGGGTATCCTCAACCGGCGCATTCAGGCAGGCGGAAAAGGCCAGGCCCAGGGTCATGCGCGTCTCGGAAGGCGTGATGATCCCATCATCCCACAGCCGCGCCGTGGCGTGATAGGGGTGGCCTTCGGTTTCATATTTTTCGCGTATCGGGGCCTTGAAAGCCTCCTCCTCTTCTTGCGGCCATGCGCCACCGGCCTTTTCGATATTGCCGCGTTTTACCGTGGCCAGAACACTGGCGGCCTGCTCGCCCCCCATGACGGAAATCCGGGCATTGGGCCACATGAACATGAAACGCGGATCATAGGCGCGCCCGCACATGCCGTAATTCCCGGCGCCGAACGAGCCACCGATAATCACGGTGATCTTGGGCACCTTTGCACAGGCTACCGCGGCGACCATCTTGGCCCCGTCGCGGGCGATGCCGCCCGCCTCATATTGCGCGCCAACCATGAAGCCGGAGATATTTTGCAAAAACAGCAGCGGGATGCGCCGCTGGCTGCACAGCTCGATGAAATGAGCCGCTTTCAGGGCACTTTCGGAGAACAGGATTCCGTTATTGGCGATGATTCCCACCGGGATTCCCATGATATGGGCAAAACCGGTGACCAGCGTGGTGCCGTACAGCGCCTTGAACTCGGCAAATTCGGATCCGTCCACCAGCCGGGCGATGACCTCGCGGGCGTCATATTGCTTGGCGAGCGAGACCGGCGCCACGCCATCAATATCACCGTAAAGCGGCTCGGCTGGCTCCTGAATATTGATATTCGGGCGTTTGGCAAGGTTCAGGTTGCGAATAATGTCGCGCAGGATGGAAATCGCGTGGGCATCGTTTTGCGCATAGTGATCGGCAACGCCAGAGCGGCGGGCATGAACATCGGCCCCGCCCAGTTCTTCCGCCGAAACATCTTCGCCGGTGGCCGCCTTGACCAGCGGCGGGCCGGCGAGAAAGATGGTGCCCTGATTGCGCACGATCACCGATTCATCCGACATGGCCGGGACATAGGCCCCGCCCGCCGTGCACGAACCCATGACGGCGGAAATCTGGGCAATCCCGGCCGCCGACATGGTGGCCTGATTGTAAAATATACGGCCAAAATGCTCCTTGTCCGGAAAGACCTCTTCCTGATGCGGCAGGTTCGCGCCGCCTGAATCCACCAGATAGATACACGGCAAGCGGTTGGCGCGGGCGATCTCCTGCGCCCGCAAATGCTTCTTGACGGTGAGCGGGTAATAGGTGCCGCCCTTGATGGTGGCGTCATTGGCCACGATCATGCATTCGGCGCCCGAAACCCGGCCAATGCCGGTAATCAGCCCGGCCCCGTGGATATCGCCGCCATACATTCCATAAGCGGCAAGCTGGGATAGCTCCAGAAATGGCGAGCCGGGATCAATCAGCCGCATGACCCGCTCCCGGGGCAGCAGCTTGCCACGGGCCAGGTGGCGTTTGCGGGAGCTTTCGCTGCCCCCCATGGCGGCGGCGGCGCGCCGGGCGTTCAAATCATCAACCAGCGCCTGCATGGCTTTCGCGTTCTGGATAAATTCTTCTGAAGCTGGAGAAAATTCTGTTTGCAAAATTGACATTGAGACTCAGTATTCCGTTTTGGGGGCATGTTTGAGTTGCCACAAACTATGCGCCAGAATGGCGGTGATGACAATTGCCCCGCCGATGAGACTGGCGATTGATGCTTCCTCGCCAAGAAACAGCCACACCCAGAACGGGGCCAGGACCGATTCAAGAAGGAAGAACATCGCCACTTCCGGCGCGGGCAGATAACGCGGCCCCAGCGCCAGGAAGGCCAGCGCCAGCGGCACGACCAGCAGACCATTCAGGGCCAGCCAGCCGAAGGCAAACGCGCCGGGCGCGGCGGGAATTACAATCATCATGGCAAAAAGCGAAGAGACCAATTGCCCCATGGCGGGCGATAACGAGAGATCACGGCCACACCAGCGGGTCAGGGTGAGAGCCGCGGCCATGCAAATGGCCACCGACAGCGCCATGAGGTCACCGGACAGGCTGCCCCGCTCCATGCCATCCCAAACGATAATCATGATTCCCGCAAGGGCGGCAACTAGGGTCAAAAGGGCCGACCGGCTGATATTTTCAGATAGAAACACCCAGGAAAACAGTGCGGCGAACATGGGCATGAAGGCCAGAAGAAAGACCAGGTTGGCAGTCGTTGTCCTGTGCACCGCGAGCATGAACAAAACGCTGCCAGCCCCGTAGAGCAAGGATACAAGCAAGCCCGGCCAGCCATTGATGAACGGAGCAACGGGGCGATGAAGCGCACGCATGAGCAACCAGAAGAGAAAAAGGACAATAAATATCATGGCGCCGCGCCACGCCATGGCCGTCCAGGCATCGGTGCGCGAGAGGCGCAGCAAAAGCACATCAAAGCCAAGCAGCATGCCGCCGGAAAAACACAGCAACACTCCCTTGCGATGATCGGTTGTGCGCATGTTCATGGACCTTCTTTTATGTTTTCAGCGAAGGGAGGCCGGTTTTTCAAATCTCGGAATCCTCGATGACCCAGTCTTCGCGCAAGGCGGCGCTTTCCCATTCGTTCCAGGCGGGAAGGGCGCGAATGGCGTCCATGTATTGCCGGCAAATCTTGCTTGCCGGGACCTGGTAGGAATAAAACCGGCTGACCACCGGGGCATACATGGCATCGGCAATGGTGAAAGGGCCAAACAGGAACGCCCCTGCCCCGCCAGAACGCTCGCGGCAATCGCGCCAGAGCGCCTCAATGCGCGCGATATCCGCGGCTACAGCCTCGTCATGGGCAAGCGGGGTGGGCTCGCGGTGCATATTCATGGGCAATGCTGATCGCAAGGCGCTAAAACCGGCATGCATTTCCATGGCAATGGAGCGGGCATGGGTGCGCTGGGCCTGATCTTGCGGCCACAGCCCGGCATGCGGGAAGATTTCCGCGATATATTCCAGTATTGCCATGGAATCCCAGATATGCAGATCACCGTGGATCAGCACCGGCACACGCCTGGAGGGGGAAAATTCCAGCAGATGCGAATTGTCGCTCGGGAAATCCAGCCGAACCACCTGTTCTTCAAAGTCAATTCCGGCATGGCGCATGGCGATCCATGGCCGGAATGACCATGAAGAATAGTTCTTGTTGCCGGTGACAAGGCGCAGGTCCACCGTCTCAGCTCACCCGCTCAACGGCAACCGCCGTTGCCTCGCCGCCGCCAATGCAAAGCGAGGCAACGCCGCGTTTCAGGTCGTATTTTTCCAGCGCATTCATCAAGGTGACGATGATGCGGGTGCCCGAGGCCCCCACCGGATGACCAAGGGCGCAGGCCCCGCCATGGACATTGGTCTTGTCATGGGGGATATCGAGATCGCGCATGGCGGCCAGGGAGACCACGGCAAAAGCCTCATTAATTTCAAACAGGTCAACATCTGAAGCCGACCAGCCAACTTTTTCCATCACCTTGCGCATGGCGTCAATCGGGGCGGTGGTAAACCATGCCGGTTCCTGGGCGTGGGAGGCATGGGCCAGAATGCGCAGGCGCACCGGCGCGCCGCGTTGCTCGGCAAGAGACTGGCGCATCATGATAACAGCCGCCGCACCATCGGAGATCGAACTGGAATTGGCCGCCGTCACCGAACCGTCTTTCTTGAAGGCGGGGCGCAGATGGGGAATTTTTTCAGGGCGGGCGGTAAAGGGCTGCTCGTCGCGCTCGATCACCTGTTCACCGCGCCTTGTGGAGAAAGTGACCGGGACCGTCTCAGCGTCAAAGCTGCCATCCTCATTGGCCTGCTTGGCGCGCCTGAGCGATTCAATGGCGAAATCATCCATAACCTCGCGGGTAAACTGGTATTTTTGTGCAGTTTCTTCAGCATAAACCCCCATCAGCTTACCCGGCTCATAAGCATCTTCAAGCCCGTCGAGAAACATGTGATCCATGACCTGCCCATGCCCAAGCCGCATACCACCGCGGGCCTTGGGGAGCAGGTAAGGCGCGTTGGTCATGCTTTCCATGCCGCCCGCGACCGCGATTGCATTGGTGCCGGCCTTGATGGCGTCAAAGGTCTGCATGACGGTTTTCATGCCCGAGCCGCACATCTTGTTGACCGTCGTGCAGGGCGCGCCAATCGGCAGACCGGCGGCAAAGGCGGCCTGGCGCGCCGGGGCCTGACCGATCCCGGCCGGGAGCACACAGCCCATCAGCACCTCGTCCACCTCATCGGGCGCAACGGCGGATTGTTCCATGGCGGCCCTGATCGCCGTTCCGCCAAGCTGCGGCGCGGCGACATCCTTGAGTACGCCCTGAAAGCTGCCCATGGGGGTGCGCGCCCCGCCGGTAATGACGATAGGATCTTCTGGATTTGACATGCCTGCCTCCTGCAAAAATTGTCTCTTCATGGGATTTAAGGTTTGGCAGCGACTATAATCAGGTTTTGGAGTTTCGCCATACGCAATTTGGAGGGATGACGATTTTTGACCGGTTTGCAGGGTTTGACCATCGGCACGGGCCTGCGTAATTTTTATCAAGAAGGCTTGAAAAAACCGCATAAACAACGTAACAGCCGCCTTAAGGATTTTTCGTCATCGGGAATGACACGAGGACTCTTGCCTGAAAATCGAGGGCGGGGGGGTTGGTTTTGATAAACAGGAATGATTAATCATGCAGGTAAATGAAACCGCAAATGAAGGTTTGAAACGCGAACTTCAGATTACAATTGAAGCCTCCGAGCTTGAAAAAAAGCTTGTCGAACGGCTGGAAACCCTGAAAGGGCAGGTCCAGATCAAGGGCTTTCGCCCCGGCAAGGTGCCGGTTTCACATCTGCGCAAGATTCATGGCCGCAACGTGATGACGGAGATCATCGAGCAAAATGTCAATGACGTCACCCGCAATGCACTAGATGAGCGCGGTGAAAAGCCTGCTTTTCAACCCGAGATCAGCCTGCCGGAAGAGCAAAAGGAAGTTGAGAGCATCTTGAGCGGCGAGGCGGACCTGGTTTTCAACATGAAATACGAGGTCATGCCGGAATTTGAAATCACCGATTTCAGCAAGATTACCCTGACCAAGCAGGTTGCCGATGTTGAGGACGAGGATGTGCGCAAGGCGCTGGAAGCCTTTGCCGAGCAAAACCGCCAGTTCGAGGAAAAAGACGGCAAGGCGGAAATGGGCGACCGGGTAATGATCGATTTCGTCGGCAAGTTGGACGGCGAACCGTTTGAAAACGGCAGCGCCAAGGACACGCCGCTGGTGCTGGGCGACAAGGCCTTTATCCCCGGCTTTGAAGAGCAACTCGTGGGGACCAGCGCCGGTGATGAAGTCGTGGTCAAGGTTACCTTCCCGGAAGAGTACCAGGCTGAAAACCTGGCCGGAAAAGAGGCCGAGTTTGACGTTACCGTCAACAAGGTCGAGAGCGCCAAGACCCCGGAAGTCAATGAAGAGATGGCCAAGGAAATGGGGTTTGACGACCTGGCTACCATCGAAGGGATTATCCGCGAGCAGCTTGAGAAGGATTTCGCCAAGGTCACCCGCACCCGCATGAAACGCGATCTTCTTGATGTCATGGATGAAACTTATGATTTTGAGCTTCCCCCGACCCTTGTCGAGCAGGAGTTCAATGGCATCTGGTCGCAGCTTCGCGAAGATATGGAAAAGGCCAAGAAGACCTTTGAAGATGAAGATACGACCGAGGAAGAAGCCAAGGCGGATTACATGCAGATTGCCGAGCGGCGGGTGCGCCTTGGGCTGGTGATCTCGGCCATTGGCGATGAGAAAAAGATCGAGGTGTCCGAGGAGGAAATGAACGCGGCGCTTTCCGAGCACCTGCGCAATTTCCCCGGCCAGGAACAGCAGGTTTACGAGTATTACAAAAAGAACCCGCAGGCGCTGGCCTCGCTGCGTGCGCCCATCTTTGAAGAAAAAGTCGTCGATTACATTCTTGAACTGGTGAAAGCCGAGGAAAAGAAAGTAAGCCGCGAGGAGCTTTTCAAGGACCCGGACGCCGAGGACGAAGCTGAAAAGAGCGAAAAGCCGAAGAAAAAACCCGCCAAGAAAAAAACCAAGGCGAAATCAAAAGACAAGAAGGACAAGTAATCCTGCGGTCTTTGAAGCCCGACATTTTGCGCCGCCCCTGCCTTTGCCTTGGGCGGCGCTTGCATTTTGCTTTCTTTTTCCTGTTTTCCCCTTGCTGGCGACAGTTCGTTTACCGAATCAGGCTATGTGAATAGCCTTGAAGACGCCTGTTAGAGCGTTTCCGGTTTTGATTGAAACAAAACCGGGCTCTAACTTCTTGTTTCTACCGCACTTCTTATCGGAAAACCGGTTCCCACTTTTCCGGCAAGTGCTCTAAGCGCCCGCGATTTTCCAAAGGGCCAATCTTGAAGGAATTGAACGATGAATGACCCGATTGAAACCTATATGAACCTGGTTCCCATGGTGGTTGAGCAGACCAATCGGGGCGAGCGGTCTTATGACATTTTCTCGCGGCTTTTGAAAGAACGCATCATTTTCCTCACCGGCCCGGTGGAAGATGGCATGGCCTCGCTGATTACCGCCCAGCTTCTGTTCCTTGAATCGGAAAATCCGAAGAAGGAAATTTCGCTGTATATCAATTCTCCCGGCGGGGTGGTGACTTCGGGCATGGGGATTTACGACACCATGAATTTCATCAAGCCGCCGGTTTCCACCTTGTGCATCGGGCAGGCAGCCTCCATGGGCTCGCTGCTGCTGGCTGCGGGTGAGCCGGACATGCGCTTTGCCCTGCCCAATGCCCGCATCATGGTGCATCAGCCCTCGGGCGGTTTTCAGGGGCAGGCGACGGATATCGCGCTTCATGCGGAAGAAATCCTCTCGCTGCGCGCCCGGCTGAATGATATTTACGCCAAGCACACCGGCCAATCGGTGAAGAAAATTGCCGCCGCCCTTGAGCGCGATAATTTCATGACCGCAGAAGCGGCCAAGGATTTTGGCCTGGTGGACAATGTCATCGCTGAACGTCCAGCGGCAACCGATGACGAGGACAATGCGAAAAAGAGCTGATTACCCCGTCAGCCCGCTTTTTCCTTTATCCAGCCGATACAATCTTGCGCGATTTTTTCCCAGCCGGCTCGCCCAAAAGCCAATATGGGCATGGCCGGGGAGTTCCTTGTCCTGCGCCCATTGACCATAGCGCCGGGTAATCTTGCGGCAAATGGCGGCGGGGTCCCCGGTTCCATGTCATGGCAGCGCAGATCCGGCGCATGGGGTACGAATCCTGCTGCCTCAAAACAGGCTGAAACTGATACCAGGCTTCATGATTACACCACATTCCGTGGATAAACACGATTGGCGGCAGAGTTGGAAAAGAAGGATGGTTTTGCTTCAACCCATCACCTGGCCTGATCGGGGCTGTTCATCTTTTACTCAATTTTGCCTGGATAGGGTTGTTTTTCGCAAGTGGGGGTTCTTATATGATATCAGGAGTTGGAAGCCCTTTTGCGTGGCAAGCGTGCAAATTCTTCGGTTGACCTGATGCGGCGTTAATCAAATTTTGTATCTTGTTTCGATACCATGGAGACATATCGGCCTGATCTGGTGTAAATATGGATATCAAGATGTCAGCCGGGGGAATGCACGGATTATTAAAGACCGGAAAACCGGAAAGATGAGACGGGTTTTTCGGGACTACAAGTTTTAAGGAGTTTTTATGAGCAAGGTGAGCAGCAGCGGCACAGGCGACGGCAAAAGCACCCTTTATTGTTCTTTCTGCGGCAAGAGCCAGCATGAAGTGCGCAAACTTATTGCCGGTCCAACGGTGTTCATCTGCGACGAATGCGTTGAGCTTTGCATGGATATCATCCGTGAAGAAAACAAGAGCTCGATGGTCAAGACCTCCGAGGGCGTGCCCACGCCGCAGGAAATCTGCGATGTGCTCAATGCCTATGTGATCGGCCAGGACCATGCCAAGCGCGTTTTGTCCGTGGCTGTGCACAATCATTACAAGCGCCTCAACCACGCCGCCAAGAACGATGATGTGGAACTGGCCAAATCCAATATCCTGCTGCTCGGCCCCACGGGCTGCGGCAAGACCCTGCTGGCCCAGACCATGGCGCGGATTCTTGATGTGCCCTTCACCATGGCGGACGCTACCACGCTCACCGAGGCCGGTTATGTCGGCGAGGATGTTGAAAACATTATCCTGAAATTGCTCCAGGCGGCCGATTACAACGTGGAGCGCGCCCAGCGCGGCATCGTTTATATCGACGAGGTCGACAAGATCTCCCGCAAGGCGGACAATCCGTCCATCACCCGCGATGTCTCTGGTGAAGGGGTGCAACAGGCGCTTTTGAAGATCATGGAAGGCACCGTGGCCTCGGTGCCTCCACAAGGCGGACGCAAGCATCCGCAGCAGGAATTCTTGCAGGTGGATACCACCAATATCCTGTTCATCTGCGGCGGCGCCTTTGCCGGTCTCGACAAGGTGATCTCCGAACGCGGGCGCAGCACATCGATTGGCTTTGGCGCCAATGTGGAGGCTGAGGACGAACGTCTCACGGGCGAGCTTTTGAAAGAGCTGGAACCGGAGGATTTGCTCAAATATGGCCTGATCCCGGAATTTGTCGGGCGTGTGCCGGTTCTGGCCACCCTGGAGGATCTTGACGAGGACGCCCTTGTGGAAATCCTCACCGAGCCGAAGAACGCCCTGATGAAACAGTATCAACGCCTGTTCGAGATGGAAGATGTGCAGTTGACCTTTACCGAGGATGCCCTGCGTAGCATTGCCAAGAAGGCGATCGAACGCAAGACCGGGGCGCGCGGCCTGCGCTCTATCCTGGAGAGCATTTTGCTGGATACCATGTTCGACCTGCCTTCATTTGAAGGTGTCGAGGAAGTGGTGATTTCCGGCGAGGTGGTTGAGGGCAGCGCCCGTCCGCTGCAAATTTACGCGGATCGCCAGGAAGAAGAAGAGGCCAGCGCCTGATTTTGCATGATTATCGAAGAAAAAGGGGATGCCTTGAAGCATCCCCTTTTTGTTTGGAACGGTGCAAACCGCCCTCTTCTGCCAGCCTGAACAAGGGCTTCGTGAGACAATCAGATCCCATGTCAGCTGTTTAGCGAAACCGGTAGTTTACAACCACCGACCGCCGTTTACCTGCATAGGATCTTGTGAGACAACGCTCAAGCCTTGACATCCTGACGCGTCCACAGGGCAATCTTTGAAACCAGTTCATCTTCACTCATGGGCAAGCCGATAACCTCATCAACGCCATTGGGCCGGACATTGTTCATGTTGCCGCCCAGGTTTTCGGGAATCACAAGGACATAGGCCCCGTAACGGTTCTGGACAGTTCTGACGATCATCGGTCCTTGCATGTCATCACTCTGGACCCATAACATGGTGAGGTGGGCCTTCAGGCCATCATTTTTGACCTTGCGCAGATAAGAACTGCCGCTGGTAAACACCGTAACCTTGTGACCGAGCTGTTCCAGAAGCCGTTGAATGTCGAACAGCCCCTTGTCGCTGGCGCCGACCAGCGCCACGTAGCGCGGCGACATTTTCGGCAAAGGCGCGTCAGCTCCAGATTCATCATTGGTCAGCGCCTTGAACAGCTTGACCTGATCCCTTTGCTGTTTTTGCGCAACCCGCTCCGACTGGCGCAAACCGGCTTTCACCTTGACCAGGAGCATGTCGTAATCAATGGGCTTGGTCAGGTAATCATCTGCGCCCAGTTCCAGCCCTTCAATGATCTGGCTCTTGTCGGCCAGAGCCGAGAGAAAAACAAACGGAAGCTCGGCATAGCGGGGATGATTCTGGCGCAGTTCAAGGAGTAATTCATGGCCGTTCATCCGGGGCATGGTAATATCCGAAACCACCATGTCGGGGCGGTGACGCAGGATCATATCAAGCCCCTCGCGGCCATCATTAGCCTCAAGGACATCATAGCCTTCATCTTCGAGTTCCTCGACGATGATCTCGCGCAGGGGCGCCTCATCTTCTATACACAGCACAGTTGCCATTGGTTTTACTCCCTTTTCAAGTATCAGGCGGCTTCTTCAGCATCATCCTGATTGTCGTCATATTCATCTTCGAGTTGCGGCCCGGCGATCGGCAGGCGGACGGTAAAGGTGGAGCCTTTCCCGATCCGGCTTTCTACCGTGACGCGACCACCATGTTCTTCCACGAACATTTTCACAAGATTGAGCCCGATCCCGGTTCCGGCAATACCGGTGGAGGTCTTGGCGCGGAAAAATCGCCCGAACATCTTGGGCAGATCATCTTCGTCTATGCCCAATCCATGATCGCGAAACGAGACCAGGACATCATCCGCGCTTTGCCAGGCCCTGATTTCGATATCCGGGTTGTTTGGCGCATATTTCACGGCGTTTGATAACAGGTTGGTGAAAACCTGCTCCAGAGATGCGCTATCGCCGCGAATACTGGCGGGCATGGCCTCAAGATCCGTGGTGATGTTGTGGGATGGGCTGATGCCGCGCTGGCGCTCGCAAACCTCCTCGATCACGGCGCGCAGGTCACAATCACGCGGTTTTATGCTAACCTTGCCAGCATCCATGCGGGCGGCGGAAAGCGTGCTTTCCATCAGGTTGACCATGCGCTTTACCGAAGAGCGGATCTGCGTTACCCGGTTCAATACATCATCCGGGTCGAGCCGCCTTTTTCCGGCTCGGCGGCTGAGGCGGTGGGCGATACCGTCAATAATGGCCAGTGGAGTTCGGAATTCATGCGAAGCCATGGAGACAAAGCTGCGCTGCAACTCGCCCAGCTCACGTTCCGAGCTTAACGCCAGTTCCAGCTTGGCGGCCTGTTCGGTCAACTCATCTTCCTGCTGGCGGAACGTGGTCACATCATTGTAAAGGGCAATAACGCCGAGGCCGGGGATTTTCTTGCGCACGATATGCAGCCAGACACCGCTTTCAAGGCGGCGGATTTCACCGCTTCTGGCGTTTGAGTAATCACGCATGCGCCGGTCTATCTTTTCCTCGCTCTCCTCGGGAAAAGAAGCTCTTATCATGTCGCGAATATACGTTCCGGCATGCATGACAGGAGCGGCTGCCGGGTAATATTCCTTCATCAGGTCATTGACCAGAATGACCTTGTCTTCTGTATCGGACAGAATGAAACCTTCGGGAATGGCGTTGATGGCTTCTGTCAGGGTATTTTGGCTTTCCTGAAGTTCCCGGGTGCGTTCGGCAACGGTTTTTTCCAGATTCACCTTATGGGCGCGAAGCTCAAGCTCGGTTTCTTTCAGTTTCGTGATGTCGGTAATCTTGCCAACGGCGCGGGTTACCCACCCTTCATCATCTTCGTCAACTGCCCAGCCGATAACCTGTATCCAGATATCCTTGCCCTTCGCATGACGGATCTTGATTTCTATGTCAATGCGGTGCTCGCCTTTCAGGAGGTTCTTCCTGATACTGTCGAGATATATTTTTTTATGATCTGGGCAAATCCGGTCCAGCAGCAAGCTGTCATGGGTCACTCGCTCCTCGCCGGCAAAGCCGAGCACTTCCATGAAACTTTCCGAGTAATGGGATTTGCGAGCCATGACATCCCAGTCCCAGATCCCGCTATTGGCGCCCTTGATGGCCAGGTTATAGCGCTCTGCCGTTTTGCGAAGTTCAGCTTCGGCCTTGATACGGGCAATGATGCCCGTCTTGAACACATTCACCGCACGGGCCATTTCTCCCAGTTCATTATCCAGCGAATAATAGGGAACATCGTGATAGGTCTCTCCCCTGGCCAGCCCCTTCATGACCCAGGAAAGATACTTGATGGGACGGGACAGGCTGGCGGCGACCATGGTGCTCAGGAACAACATGACCAACGTGGCCAGAGCCAGGGAGATCAGGATCACCTGCCGGGAATATTCCCGCGTCTCCCTTTGCAGCGCATTGGTCTGTTGCAGTTTTTTCGAGGAAATATCCTTGATCTGCATCAGGGCCGACAAAAACGCTTTCTTTTGCCCATTCACTTCAAGAATAGCTCTTTTCATCTGCCGGTCAGCATTGACCCATGACAGGAAATTATCCTGGTATCTATGCAAAATGGCGAGCAATTCATGCCATTTTTCCGAAGAGATTCCTGGGTGCAGGGTTTGACCGACTACATCCCTGTATTTATTTGTAAAGCCCGAGATATACCGTTCTGCCCCGGAGATCCGGTATTCCATCTCATTTTGCCGCAGCATGAGAATCCGGTTTCGCAGTTCCGGCGCTTTGATTTCGGCCAGGATGCGTTTTATCTTCCGGATCTCCTTATGATACGCCCCTTGCAAGCCCCGGTTTTCATCCAGACCTACCTCTTTTTTCAGAACAACAGTTCTGTGAAAGGCATTTTGATAGCGGAACAAGGATGTTTGCAAATCCCCTATCGGGCCTTTGGCAAATTCGAAAAGAGAGCTTTGCGCCAGTTTCCGGATCAGGTTTTCCAGCCTTTCCGCGCTTGATTCAAAGGCAAAACTGCGGCTTTCATCGGGGGCCTTGAAATATTCACTCTGGTGGTGATGCAGGATTTCAAAAGCCCCGGTTACCCGGTGCAGCCTTGCGGCGGCTTCAACCAGCCCCTCCTGGCGGGTCAGGGCGTCCTCGTTTTGATGCTCGCCATAAATGTAAATTCCCCCGAGGAGAAGCGCCATGAGCGCGGTCATTCCCCCAAGGAAATATAACCGGGAATAAATTCCAAATTTATGCAGCCAGAGTATCACGGATCCCTCCCCGGCCCGGTTTTACT
>CAZHLV010000067.1:0-9625 GCA_964533415.1 uncultured Hyphomicrobiales bacterium | reverse complement strand
CAGAACGGCATCGGAATCTCTATCCAGCCCCAGAACCAGACGCTGCATGGCGACAACCTCTTCTATCGCGCCCTCGCCGCAGCCCTGGACAAGGGGACGGCTGCGATATGTTGCTTGCATTCCCATGATGCGGGTTTGGCAAAGATCTTCGGCTGTCAGGGATTCCAGTTTTTTGTTTTCGGGATATTGTTCTTTCAGACGTTCAAGCGCAAGCTGCGACAATTCCAGATAACGCAAAGCCTCAGGCTTGTTGTTGCGTAAAAGATAAGTATCAAAAACATCAAATGACAGGACTTTTATATTCGCCTGCTCAATCTGGGCTTGAATCCCGCTCTCAATCACCTTCCCGTCTTGGGAAGAGAGAAGATCAGGGCGCGATGCACACTCTATCAAAGCCCTGACAGTAGCTGAAAAGTGATGAAACTCCGGTTGAGGCAGATCTTCATCTGGCTCAAGATGATCCAAACTAAAATCAGAACTCACTACCCGTTTACTCCCTGTACAACAACCAACATGACACCAGATAACAGCTTTCTTTGCTATCGAATAAACTTATGGGACAAGAAGCTCTATCTCCTTGAGGTTGATCTAGAGCGTTTCCGGTTCTGACTGAATCAAAACCGGGCTCTAACTCCTTGTTCTTACCACACTTGTTATTGGAAAACCGGTTCCTACTTTTTCAGAAGCGCTCTATGTTCAACCCTTGGGCAAGCATTTTTCTCAACTGCAACCATCATATTATGACCATACCGCTTAACACAGAAAAGAACGGTTATCAAAGCATATGGGGCACAAAAGAACAAGCGCGCCAGCAATCAAGAAAGCCACAGCGCTTCATCCCACGGCCCGAAGATGCCAAGTAACCTGAACATGTCAGAGTTTACGCATTTTCAGATCAATCACAGCGGGGAATCTGTTATCAAGTAAAATCATGCTGGGCGCTTAACCGGCTTTGGTTCCTTTTTCCTGGCGGCAACCTGCATGGCCCCGAAATAGGACGGGAAGGTGGGCCGGTTGATATAGCGCCCCTTGCCCCTTTCGCTGCGCACATCGCCGTCAGCCCATGTGATCCGCCCCTGTGAAATGGTCACCACATTCACCCCCTTCACCGTCATGCCTTCAAAGATATTGAAATCGACATTCTGGTGATGGGTCCTGGCGGATATGGTGCGTTCCTTCTCCGGGTCCCAGACCACCAGATCGGCATCCGCGCCGACGCTGACCGAGCCCTTGCGCGGGTAAAGGTTGAAGATCTTGGCGGCATTGGCCGAGGTAACGGCAACAAACTCGTTCATGGTCAAACGGCCCGTATTGACCCCGTGATGCCACAATACATGCATGCGGTCTTCCACCCCGCCGGTGCCATTGGGAATTTTTGTGAAATCATCAACCCCGGCGCGTTTCTGGTCATCGCAGAAACAGCAATGATCCGTGGCCGTGGTTTGCAGCATGCCGGCCTGCAAGCCGCGCCACAGGGCTTCCTGGTTGCCCTTTGGCCGGAATGGCGGGCTCATCACATGCGCCCCGGCAAATGTCCAGTCCAGGTTGCGGTAAACACTGTCATCGACGATGAGATGCCCGGCAAGACATTCGCCAAACACCCGCTGGCCCTCATTGCGGGCGCGGGTGATGGCCTCCAGCGCCTCCTTGCACGAGGTATGCACCAGGTAAACCGGCGTATCGAGAACCTGGGCAATGCGGATCGCCCGGTTGGCGGCCTCGCCTTCCACTTCAGGTGGGCGCGAGAGCGGGTGGCCTTCCGGCCCGGTAATGCCCTTGGCCAGCATTTCGCGTTGCAAACGGAACACCAGCTCGCCGTTTTCCGCATGCACCGTGCACAGCGCGCCCAGCTCGCGCGCCCGCATGAACGAATTCACGAGAATCTCGTCATCCGCCATGATCGCGCCCTTATAGGCCATGAAATGCTTGAAAGAATTGACCCCGTGCTCGCGAGTGAGGGTGCCCATGGCCTCTTTCACCGTCTCGTCCCACCAGGTAATCGCCACATGGAAGGAGTAATCCGCCGCCGCCTTTTGAGACCAGCCGCGCCAGGTGTGATAGGCCTCCATCACGTCCTGCTGCGGGCCGGGAATGACGAAATCGATAATCATCGTGGTGCCGCCGCACATCGCCGCCGTGGTGCCGGAGAAGAAATCTTCCGAGGCCACCGTGCCCATGAAGGGCAGTTCCATATGGGTATGCGGGTCAATCCCGCCGGGCATCACGTAACACCCCCCCGCATCCACCGCGACGGCTCCGGCCGGGATATCGAGTTTTTCACCCACCGCAGCAATCTTGCCGTCCACAACGAGCACATCCGCGCGCCTTGTTTCATCTGCCGTAACCACGGTTCCGCCTTTGATATGTAGGGGCATGGGCTTCATCTCCTGCGTTAAGATTGCTGCGAAATAAATGGATCAATGAAAAATTGCCGTCATCCCCGGGGGCGAGGCCCCGGGGACAACAATGGGTTGAGGCTTTTGGCCCGCCTATTTCAGGGCCAGATCGATAACCGCATGGGTCCATGCGCCCACGGGGGCCTTGGTAATCACCGGGTCCGAGCCGCCCGAGAGCAGGGTTTTGACCGTGCGCTCATAATCGGCCGGGTCCAGCTTGCCGTTGGAGCCTGCCGTGAGCTTGTTGATCTCGCGCATCATGCGGCGCTGGTGCTTCTGGGTCTGCGCGCCGGTGGCGTCATTTTCCAGCACGATATCGGCGGCCTCGTCCGGGTGCTCGCGCGCAAAGGCCCAGCCTTTCATGCTGGCCTTGACGAACCGCGCCATTTTCTCGACGAACCTGGGATCCTTGAGCTTGTCCTCGAGCACGTAAAGCCCGTCTTCCATGGTGGAGACGCCCTTGTCCTCATATTTGAACACCACCAGATCGGAAGGTTTCAGCCCCGCATCGATCACCTGCCAGTACTCGTTATAGGTCATGGTGGAGACGCAATCGGCCTGTTTTTGCAAGAGCGGGTCCACATTAAAGCCCTGTTTGAGCACCGTAACGCCGTCCTTGCCGCCCTTGGTGCCCAGGCCCAGCTTCGACATCCAGGAAAGGAACGGGTATTCATTGCCAAAGAACCACACGCCAAGGGTCTTGCCCTTGAAATCGGCTTCAGACTTGATGCCGGTTTCCTTGCGGCAGGTAAGCATCATGCCCGAGCGCTTGAAGGGCTGGGCGATATTTACCAGCTTGACGCCTTTTTCGCGCGAGGCCAGAGCCGAGGGCATCCAGTCGATCACCACATCGGCGCCGCCGCCGGCGATCACCTGCGGCGGGGCGATGTCCGGGCCGCCGGGCTTGATGGTGACATCAAGGCCGGCTTCATCGTAAAAGCCCTTGTCTTTCGCCACGTAATAACCGGCAAACTGCGCCTGCGTGACCCATTTCAATTGCAAGGTGACCTTGTCCCTGGCCATGGCGGCAGTGCTCATCACGGCCAGACCAAGAGCGGTTGCACCAATCAGTAACTTGTTCATAAGGATTTCTCCCTCCCTGTTCAGGCACGTTTGTCATGGCGCATGGATGGGTGCCAAAACGTGCTCATTTTCTCAATTTGCGCGATTGCGCCGTAAAATGCGGAGCCGGCAAGCGCCGCGACCGCAATCTCTGCCCACACCATGTCGACATTCATGCGGCCGACCTCCGTGGAAATCCGAAATCCCATCCCGACGATGGGGGTGCCGAAAAACTCGGCCACGATAGCGCCGATCAGCGCCAGGGTAGAATTGATTTTCAGCGCATTGAAGATAAATGGCAAGGCCAGGGGCAAACGCAGCTTGAAAAGGGTCTGCCAGTACCCGGCGGCATAGGTCTTCATCAGGTCGCGCTGGATGGCCGAACTGGCGGTCAGTCCGGCCACCGTGTTCACCAGCATGGGAAAGAAGGTCATGATAATCACCACCGCCGCTTTTGATTGCCAGTCAAAGCCGAACCACATCACCATGATGGGAGCAACCCCGACAATCGGCAGGGCCGAGACCAGGTTGCCAATGGGCAGCAAACCGCGCTGCAAGAAGGATGACCGGTCAATGGCAATCGCCACTACAAAGGCGCTGCCGCAACCCATGATGTAGCCCATCAGCACCGCCTTGAGGAAGGTTTGCTGAAAGTCTGCCCAGAGTGTCGGGATCGAGGCGGCAAAGCGCGCCCCGATGGCGCTGGGCGGCGGCAGCAATACGCCGGGCACGTTAAAGCCGGTGGTGATGATCTGCCACAGGATCAGCAGCCAGGCGCCAAACAGCACCGGAATAAGAAGCGAGACAGCCCGGGAGAGGGCTTTTGACGCTATGCGTGCATTGGCCAACTGGTCGACCCCGTACCAGGCCATCAGCCACACGATGACCAGCCCGGCCCAGAACCCGGCCCCCATGGGGGCTTCATGATTCAGGGCCGCGATAATCATGAACCATGCTGCGACAAGCGGAATGAGCGTAAACAGCACGCCGCGCGCAAGGGGGTTGAGCGCCATCATGAACTTGCCCCCATGCGCCGGTTTACCAGCCGGTTGGCATAGCCCACCACGCTCACCAGGATCCCGGCCAGGATAGCCGCCATCACCAGCGCCGACCAGATCTGGATGGTCTGCCCGTAATAGGACCCGGCCAGCAGCCGCGCCCCCAGCCCGGCCACCGCGCCGGTGGGCAACTCACCGACGATCGCCCCCACCAGCGCAATGGAAATGGCAATTTTCATGGAGGCGAACAGATAGGGCAAGGCAGCGGGCCAGCGCAATTTCCAGAACACCTGCCAGCGGGTTGCCGAATAGGTGCGCATCAGGTCAAGATGCAGCACCCGGGGGGAGCGAAACCCCTTGACCATTCCCACCGTGACCGGAAAAAACGCCAGATAGGTGGAAATAAACGCCTTGGGAAGCAGCCCCTGGATGCCAATGGCGTTCAGCACCACGATAATCATCGGCGCAACGGCAAGAATCGGAATGGTCTGCGAGGAAATCACCCAGGGCATCAGGCTCTTTTCCAGCGTTCGGGAATGGATAATTCCCACCGCCAGCAAGATCCCCAGCGCCGAGCCGATCAGAAAGCCCAGAAGGGTTGAGGACAAGGTTACCCAGGAATGATAGATCAAGGATCGCTTTGAGGTGATCTTCTTCAGGACCGTGGTTTTGTAAATCTCGGCAAACACCTGGTGCGGGGCCGGCAAGACCGGGCGTTTTTGCGCCATGGTGTCCTTGATGAGTTGCAAGGTGGTCCAGTTTTCAACCTTGCCGCGGCTGTAGATGTCCTTCTGGAACGGGGTATTCAGGATAATCGCCGCGATATACCAGATCACCACGATAATCGCGATCACCACGAGAACCGGCGCTGTGTTTTTTATGAACCGGCGCTCACTCATCGTAGGAATGGCCCTCGCGCAGCCCCTCGCGCACCTCATGGGCCAGCCTTAAAAACTCCGGCGTTTCGCGAATATCCAGGGACCGGTCGCGGGGCAGATCGCTCTTGATAATGGTGTGAATCCGCCCCGGACGCGGCGACATCACCACGATCCGGGTGGATAAAAACACCGCTTCGGGGATCGAATGGGTCACAAAGACAACGCTCTTTCTGGTCTTGTCCCAAAGTTGCAACAATTGCTCGTTGAGGTGATCGCGCACGATCTCGTCAAGCGCGCCAAACGGCTCATCCATCAGCAACAGATCCGGCTCGACCGCCAGCGCCCGGGCAATGGAGGCGCGCTGCTGCATGCCGCCCGAAAGCTGCCACGGGAATTTTTTCTCGAACCCGGTGAGATTGACCAGCGCCATGTTGTCCCGGATACGTTGCTCCCGCTCGGGCCTTGAAAGCCCCATGATCTCCAGCGGCAGGGCGATATTGCGGGCAATCGTGCGCCAGGGATAAAGCGCCGCGGCCTGAAACACATAACCGTAAGCCCGCGCCAGCCGCGCCTCACGGGGGCTCATGCCATCCACTTCAATCTCGCCGCTGGTCGGCGTTTCCAGGTCGGCAATCACCCGCAGCAAGGTGGTCTTGCCGCAGCCTGAAGGCCCGATGAAGGAGACAAACTCGCCCTGTTCAATGGCCAGGTCAATATCTTCCAGCGCATGGACCGGGCCATCATTGGTGTGAAAGGTCAAGGACATCTTCTTGATGTCAATGACCGTCTGGGGAACCTCCCGCATGGACATTCGCCTTTATTCCACGATCCCGGCGGTCTCCAGAACCGCATGAAGCAGCACATCGGCCCCGGCCGTGGCCCATTCAGGAGAAATCTCTTCAGCCTCGTTATGGCTCAGCCCGTCCACGCAGGGGCACATGACCATGGCGGTGGGCGCAACCTGGTTGATCCAGCACGCATCATGGCCCGCGCCCGAGACGATATTCATATGCGAGTAACCCAGCCGTTCAGCGGCGCTGCGCACCGCGTTGACACAGGTCTCATCGAATTTTACCGGGTCAAAACCGCCTACGAACTCGATCTCGAGCCCCAGGCCCGCCGCATCGCAAATCTCCTGCGCACCCTTGCGCAGCCTGGCCTCCATATCCTCCATGATTGCTTTTTCCGGGTGGCGGAAATCCACCGTGAACACCACCTTTTCGGGGATGATATTGCGCGAATTGGGGTAAACGTCACATTGCCCGATGGCACCCACCGCATAGGGCGCGTGCGACAGCGCGATCTCATCCACCAGCGTGGTGATCTTCGCCATGCCGAGCCCGGCATTCTTGCGCATATGCATCGGGGTTGACCCGGTGTGGCTTCCCTTTCCGGTCACCGTGAATTGCAGCCAGTTCAGCCCCTGGCCATGGGTGACAACGCCGATATCCTTGCCCTCGGCCTCCAGGATCGGCCCCTGCTCGATATGCAACTCGAACATGGCGTGCATCTTGCGCGCGCCGACCTTTTCATCACCCTTCCAGCCGATCCGCGCCAGTTCATCGCCCATCCGGATACCGTTCGCATCCTCGCGCGAATAGGCATAGTCCTGTGAGAACTGCCCGGTAAAGACGCCCGAGGCCATCATCGCCGGGTAAAACCGCGTGCCTTCCTCATTGGTCCAGTTGGTCACCACGATGGGCCGCCGGGTCTTGATGCCCAGATCATTCAGGGTGCGAATGAGCTCCAGCCCGCCCAAAACCCCTAATACGCCGTCATATTTGCCCCCCGTGGGCTGGGTATCAAGATGCGAGCCAACATAGACCGGCAAGGCTTCAGGCTCTGCGCCCTCGCGGGTGGCGAACATGGTGCCCATCTCGTCCACCCCCATGCTCATGCCCGCCTCTTCACACCATTTTTGAAACAGCGCCCGGCCTTCCCCGTCTTCATCGCTCAGGGCCTGACGGTTATTGCCTCCCGCGACCCCCGGGCCGATCTTCGCCATCTCTTCAAGCGACTCCCACAAGCGGGCGCCATTGACCCTCATATTGCTTTCAATTGCCATCGACGCGCCTCTCCCCGATATGTTCTATCATTTTGCCGCATCATGCTATATTTTGACCAAACGGTCCAGTTTTTTTAAGGTGAAATGAACAGTTAACTGTAGCAGATATGGCAAAACCAAAGCTCACACGAATACAGCGCAAAAACCGCCAGAAGATCATGGACGCTGCCCTTGAAGTCTTTTCCGCCCATGGCTATCGCGGCTCCACCATCGACCAGATCGCACGGGCCGCGGGCATGTCAAAATCCAGCATCCTGTATTATTTCAGCTCCAAGGCGCAAATTCATACCGCGCTGCTCACCGCCACGCTGGAGACATGGCTGGAGCCTTTGACCGAGCTTGACCCAAAGGGCGAACCAGCCGAGCAAATCTGGCTCTATATTGAGCGCAAGCTGGAAATGTCGCGCTCCTCGCCAAAACAATCGCGTCTTTTCGCCAATGAGATCCTGCACGGCGCACCGCATATCTCCGATGTCATCAAGACCGGGCTGAAGGCCCTGGTGGATGAAAAATGCGAGGTCATCCGACACTGGATCAAGCAGGGGAAACTGGCGGATATCGCCCCGCATCACCTGATTTTCATGATCTGGGCCGCCACCCAGCATTACGCCGATTTTGAAGCCCAGGTCGATGCCCTGATCGAAGGCTGCGATGATCGCGACACCTGTTTTAACGAGGCCAACCACACCCTCAGAACCGTCTTCCTCAGCGGCCTGCTGCCGCGTTAGCACTTCCGGAAAAATGGGAATCGGTTTTTGATAAGAAGTGCGATAAAAGCAAGGAGTTAGAGCCCGGTTTTGATTCAATCAAAACCGGAAACGCTCTATGTATCATGCATCAGTAACCGGGCCAAAAATCCATTCAAAATTGACCCGCAAGCAAGCGTCAACCATGTTCATATCTGACGTTTTCCCAAGATCCTTCAGGCTGGTAACCCCGTAGCCGGTAATCCCGCAAGGCACGATGCCACTGTAATGTTCCAGGTTTGGATTAACGTTCAAGGATATGCCGTGAAATGTAACCCAGCGGCGCAGGCGGATGCCAATGGCGGCAATCTTGTCTTCAGCCCCCGCGCCTTTTTCCGGGCGCTCAACCCACACGCCAACCCGGTCCTTGCGATTTTGCGCCTTAACTCCCAGATCAGCCAGTGAATCAATCAGCCAGTTCTCCAGCCCGCTTACCAGCGCGCGCACATCCTTGCCCCGGCGGTTGAGGTCAAGCATCACATAGACAACTCGCTGCCCCGGACCATGATAGGTATATTGCCCGCCGCGCCCCACCTGGTAGATGGGAAATCGCTCCGGGCTGAGCAAATCTTCCGCTTTGGCGCTTGTTCCAGCGGTGAACAGCGGCGGGTGCTCCAGCAACCAGACCAACTCCGGCGCCGCGCCCCGCGCTATGGCCCTGGCGCGCGCTTCCATCTCACCCAGGGCCTGTTCATAAGCCACGGGCCCCGCGCTGATTCGCCAGACAGCCGGCGGGGCCGACATGTATAGTGGGGAGGGGGGGGATTTGCGCGGCAAGATATCGGTTCCATTATTCACGCCCTATCCATAACCAGAATGGAGCGCCGATACCAAGTTTCTTTTTCTCAAAAACCACCAGTTTAACGCTCTGGTAACCCTGTTCTGAAAAAGTCAGGTCATAACAAGATTTAATGAATCAGCCTTGTGATCCGGGCAGGGAGACAGAAAAGAGCCGCAATGAAAGCTGTTGATACCATATCCGTTGATTTTTCCGCCGTGTTGGGCACAACCATGCTGCCGATCTCGCAATTGCTTAAGCTGGGCCGCGGTGCGGTGATAGAACTTGACGCCACCGAAGATGATGAAGTGGTGATTATGGCCAATAACGCGCCCATAGGCAGCGCCGAGGTGGTGATACAAAATGGTAAGGTGGCGGTATCAATCACTGACATGATGGGAAAGCCCACCTCTGAGTAATTTTGCAATTCCCCGTTAATCACTCTTGTGAATGCATTCGGGGTTTGCTACATCCTCCCTTGAAATTCGTGCGGTCGTGGCGGAATTGGTAGACGCGCAGCGTTGAGGTCGCTGTGGGGTAACTCCCGTGGAAGTTCGAGTCTTCTCGACCGCACCATTCTCAAAATACAGCCTTATAAGCTGTTGTAATTGTTTGTGTTTATTTTAGGTGTGGGCGTCTGCCTTTTAGGTGCGGGGGAAAAGCGTTCTCTTTCTTCCCCCAGGCGCGCAAGGAAAGGCGTCT
>CAZHLV010000066.1:0-13049 GCA_964533415.1 uncultured Hyphomicrobiales bacterium | reverse complement strand
CTGATGCCGATTGATCTTCGCGAATGGGTGGCCGATGATGATCTGGCGCATTTCATCGTCGAGGCAGCCGAACGCATTGACATCACCGCCTTTCATGTGAGCGCGATGGGATCGGGCAAGGCGCAGTATCATCCCGGAATGATGCTGGCGTTGCTGGTTTAGTGTTACGCCAACGGGATATTTTCCTCCCGCAGGATCGAGCAGGCGAGCTGTTCACATGTTTCGGTTCGCTATATCGCGGCCAACACCCATCCCGATCATGACACCATAGCCAAGTTCCGGCGTGATAATGCCGGCGCCTTTGCGGCCGCTTTTGCGCAGGTTTTGCTGCTGGCCAAAGAGACGGGGCTGTTGAAAGTCGGCATGGTCAGCGTTGATGGAACCAGGATTGATGCGAATGTCTCAAAGATCAAATCGCTGCGCTATGACCGCATTCAGGCCCTGCGGGCTCAAATGGAGAGCGATATTGCCAAGTTGATGGAGCAGCCGAGGGGGCAGATGCATCCATAGTGACAGATGGGCTGAGCCTGCCCGGGGAAATCGCCCGCCGCCAGAACCTGAAAGACAAGTATCCGTATTGATCAAGCGATTTTTTCTTGCCATTTCCGGTTATTTTTTATGAGCGTGTTGGCAAGGATTATGAGTTTTCGCATGATTGCAGTTATGGCGGCCTTTGGGGCTTGCCTGCTTTTTTGAGTTGCAGCTATTTGACCTTCATGTCGGGGTTGAAGTTGCAAGCGACGAGGGCTGGCAAGCGCGCATCGCAAACTTTCGGTTCAAAAGGTGACAGGATTTTGCGTCAAGCGCGAAATTTTGATGAGATCATGAGGGAACGAATTGAAAATGCCATTAATAGGAGTGTCGTTCGCCGGGATACCGCCAATGCAAAACAGCAGAAATCTAGTCAACTTATTGATATTGCATGATAATTTGGTGACCCCGGCACGATTCGAACGTGCGACCTATTGATTAGAAGTCAATTGCTCTATCCAGCTGAGCTACGGGGCCAAATCTGTTTCATACGGTTCGGAAAACGGTTTGCTGATGCTCCGCAATTACCTAACCTATTGGTTCTCCATTTTTAATACCATCCAGAACCTCCGCTTAGAAGTCCGCTGCTCTATCCAGCTGAGCTACGGGACCGGAGCCAGAAGATACCGCTTACTACCCTTAACAGGGGCCAAATTCAAATAAATATATCCCAGCACAACAGGTTGCGTAATCGGTTGATTTGCTCATTTACAAGATTTTGTGTCTTCCCTGATTTTCGACTATAAGACATATGAGGGTAATCGGGGGAGTTCACATGGAATCGCTTTCACGCAGCAGCATCATGAACCGCCGGTTAGTCTTGGCTGGCGGCACGGCGGCGCTTCTGGCAGGAACAGCGGGCATTGGATACCGGGTCTTTTGGCAAGAGGCTTCTTTAAACACCTTCAAAGGCCATGACGCAGAGGTCAGGGCCGTTGCCTTTTCTCCAGATGGAAACCTTGTTCTTTCCGGTGGTGACGATGCCACTCTCCGGCTTTGGACGATCGCTGACGGGCGCAATATAAAAACAATTCCGGGCGAGGGAAACGAGGTCTTCAGCGTGGCGTTTTCCCCTGATGGCAAGACCGCCCTTTCCGGATCACAGGATATGAGCATACGGTTGTGGGATCTACAGACCGGAAAGCGCCTGCATCATTTTCGCGGACATGACGGCGCGGTCAATACAGCCGTATTCTCGCCTGACGGAAAAACAGCACTCTCAGGCAGTGATGATGACACCATGAAACTGTGGGATCTTGAAACGGGCAAGCTAATCCGCACATTTGAAGGCCATGGTGATGGGGTAAAAACCATTGCATTTCGCCCTGATGGCGCCAGCGCCCTGAGCGGAAGCGAGGATCGCACCTTGAAGCTCTGGGACATCAAGACTGGCCGGGCCACCGCCAATTTCTGGGGACATAGCGGTGTCGTCCGCGCCCTTGCCCTTTCTGAAGATGGCAAAACAGCCCTCACCGGCGCGGAAGACAAATCGGTACGGCTGTGGGATGTATCCGAAACCACGGATATCCGAAGCTTCGATAAAATGCAAAGCGAAGTCTTCGCGGTCGCCCTTTCCAGAAACGCCAAAATCGCCATAGCCGGGGGTGAAGATGCCGCTTTGACCATTTTTGATACCGCCACGGGCCACCCCATCAAAATCCTGAAAGGTCATCGCGGACCGGTGAATGCCCTGGCAATCTCACCAGGTGAGCGCATGATTGCCTCGGGAAGCGCCGACAAGACCTTGAAGCTCTGGAGTCTTTCTGTTACCTGAAAAACAGGCTCTACTTGCCGCTCAGCAGTGGCAACACATAGGCCTCAAACTCTTCATCTCCCATCTTGCCGCGATGGATATATTCAATCACCCCGTTTCTCCCGATCACGACAGTATGGGGGATAACCCCCTTCGGATTACCCCATCTTGACAGAATCTGGCGGCTTTTCTGCGGCGCCAGGACCAGGACCGGATAATTGATTTCCAATGAACGCGCCGTATTTTTCAATTTAGGCAAGACATCCACGCCAACCCCGACAATCTGCAAGCCCCTATCCTTGTAAAGCTCCTGGTAGCGGACGAATTCCGGGATTTCATACTGGCACGGACCGCACCAACTCGCCCAGAAATTGAGCATGATGACCTTGCCTTTCCAGTCGCCAAGCTGGTGCGGCTTGCCCTGCAAGTCCGGCAGGTTAAATGGATCCATTTGCCACGCATTATTCGTTCCAGAAGGAAGGCTGATCGTGGTTGCCCTTGCGTCATTCAGACCGGCTTGCGAAACATCCGCCGGGTCTGCCCAGCCTGATTTCACCACCACCCGGTATCCCAGATAGCCTGCCGAAACCGCTATAACCAGCAGGGTAAGGGTATTGCTGAATCTGGTTTTCACAGGGGTCAATCCTTGCCCTTTGCAACTGGCTGGATAACATTCCAGACAACATCATACTTCTCTTGCAGCTTTTGCAGGTAAACCGTGCGTTTTTCATCAACAAGAAGCTGGCGGATTTTATCGCGCATGGCAGCCAGGGGCCGGATCTCCCCCGGTTTTCGCTCCAGAACCGTGACCAGGTGATAGCCCTTTGGTGTCTTGATGACATCACTGACTTCACCATCTTTCAGATTCCGAATTGCATTCTCAATCACCGGCATTCCCGTACCTTCCTTGAACCAGCCCATATCCCCGTTATGCTGGCGACCATACGGATCCTTGGAGTAAAGCCCGGCCAGCTTGAACAGGCTCTCACCGGCCTTGATACGAAACTGCATCCATTTCGCCTTGGGCAGATTATCCAGCACCAGTTGCCCCACATGCCAGCGCGCCGGAATTTTTGAGGCTCCCGGATGGCTATCGTAATAGGCCTGCAAGGTGGCCATATCCGGGATCCATTCTTTTTCCAGCTTGTCCAGCAAAAGAGCCGGAAGATGTTCATTGCGGTAGCGCTCGATACCGGCGCTCACATCAACCCCTTCATCCATGGCCGCCCTGGCGATCAATTCCAGTTCTCCTCGATTGAAAAGCTGCTCCTGAATCCATTCCGGCTTGGGCTTGTTCTTGAAAACCCGCCCCCGGATGAGATCGCCATAGGTGATCTTGATACCATCACCTTGCATCAGCACGTCATCGGGTTTTACATCTTTTGTCAAACGCTCGCGGCGCAACTTGACATGGTATTTGTCACGCAAGGTAACGATGGTGAGGGATTTCAGATCCCGGTAGCGCTCGGTAATATAACTGGCCCTGGCGGCGGCAAAGGCATCGGCTTCGCCTTTGAACTGCGCCCGCATCTTCAGCAACTCGTCCTTGGGAACATGAATTCTGGCCCGCAGCCGATCGATATAATACCGGTAGAGCAGTCCCTTTTTGAACTCCGCGATATCGGCCCTGAACGCGGCCTTATCATCAAGCCCCTGACGTTCCGCTTCCAGACGAAGCAGGCGCTGGGCTACAAGGCGCTTGAGAATATCACCGCGGATCGCCGCCTGCTCTTTCTCGCTCATGGTGTTGAACTGCAAGGCCAGGGATGAAGACCCGATAACCTGCTGTAGCTCACCGGCCCGGATGACCTGATCCCCGATGGTAACCAGAATCTGATCCTTTGCCGCCGCATCGACAGGCCCCGTTCGCAGCCCGATAATCACAAAAACAAATGCAAGAATAAACCTGGGCATATTGTCCTCAAGTTGCAAGTAATGTCACAAGGGTTTCCGGAAAGAACCGGGGGAGCCGGCAAGCTCCCCCGTTATGCTCGTCAGGAAAAGGCACCTGGCTCAGCCCGCGTCAAAGCTGGTCGAGCCGCCTTTTCAGGATCAGTCTTCCTCTTCGGGAATTGCCCCGCCCTGATCCGGCGCCGAAGCATGCATCCAGGCAATCGCGGCCTCAAAATCATCGATGATTTTCTTGCCCTTCCAGACATGCTCTTTCTTGTTCGCGAGGAACGGCACGCCCTTCTCGTTCACCTCATGGCACGCCGCGCATTTAAACGGCCCGTGAGATCCATCCGGATTATACATCGCGGCCTGTTTATAGGTCGTGGTGTCATTCTTTGGCGTCACCGGATAAAGGCCATGGATCGACTGGTGGCACCCTTGGCAGGCAAGCCCCGCATGGCCCTTGGAATAACGCATGATCGAGTACTTGCCCGGCTGGTTGATCGGAAAGGCAACCCCGCCCTGGCCTTCCACGAAAGGCGCAGCATGGCAATCCGCGCAGTGCGGCTCACCCGGCGAAAGCCAGTAATCACGCCCGTGTGTAGCTGCGCTGTACGGCACAGCAAGAGCACCGGTTGCCCCCTTGGGCAGCTTCAGGGCCTTGGTATCCACGGCTGGATTCGCCGAAAGGATCGAGACATTGATATCGCCGTCTTCATCCTTGCTCACCAGCGGTCCCTTGCCCTTGAGCGCGATCACCGCGATATCCGGCACCGTGCGTTTCTTGGCCCAGGTCAGCAAGATGCCGGACTTGCCGGGGGTATCTTCACCCTTGTCGTTCAAGACAACCTTCGGATCAATATACTTGCTGGTCAGTTCCTCAACGCTCACGCCGATGGACTTGGCAATCTCCTTCAGGGACTTGTTACGGATCGTCGTACCGGTCTGAAGGAAGGCATTTTTCAGGTTATCGCGCTGATAAAGCTCGCGTGACATCTGGTTATGGCAATTTGTGCACCACAGCCCCTTGCCCCCCTTGCCATTGCCGATCTTGGAGACATTGTCCTGCAACCACTTGCCAATGGCGTTCAGGTTTTCCGCCGTTTCCACGCCGTCCTTGTCCTTGTTCACATTGGCATGGACATCGCGGCCAACAAAACAACCCGAAGCATCGCGGTTATCTGCCTTGGCCAGGGCATTCTTGCCATCTGCGGTAATCGGGAAGTTGCTCATATCACCATCCTGGCGATGCGCCGGGTGGCAAGCCTGGCAGGCGCCTGAGCGGCCCTGGCTGTCGGGCATGGGCGCAACGCGCTGATGCACGGAATGAATGGCTTCAGAAAGCGCCGGAATGCGTTTTTCCTCGCCCTTCTTGTTCTTGAAGGTCTTGGACTGAAGCACGCCAATCACGTTATCGGCATGGCATTTCTGGCACAAAACCGGATCACGCCCCAGGCGGTTCGCGGTATCGCGGCTGTTGGGTTTGTAGTTCTTGAGAAAATCCGTACCATTACGATCATCGTGGATCTGCATGATCGAAATCGACGTGGCTTTCAGACCGGCAATCCAGTCGGAGGCCCCAAGCCCTTTCCAGAACGCCCGCTCCTGCTTGTAAAGATTGTACTTCTTGCCATTCGCCGTTTCATTGGCATGGCAGTTGGAGCAGTTGGGATTGTCAATCGGACTGGTGCCGACAAAACGGATCGGTTTGCCCGAATGCGAATCCAGGACCGGCTTGCCGGTCTCGGCATCCTGGAGACTGACCCAGGTTTCCTGATAGGGGCGAATATCGCTTTCCACCACGGTCAGCGGATTTTTCGCCAGGATATCATCATTGAGCGGGGTAAGCGGCAGGCCCAAAGCATCCCAGATCCCCGGATTGGTCAGCACGATCGGCACGTTATCGAGCACCGGCGACTTGGTAAAGACAATAGTCCCCTTCTCCCCGGTATAATGCAGATGCCCGCCCTTCATCGGGCTGGGCACGGCAGCACCGGCCGGACCGTTATCAAGCGGCACCGGGATCTGCAAACCGACAAATGCCTTGTTACTGTCCTTGCTGGTCTTTTTCGGGTTGGAGCCCTTCAGGTCCTTGTAAACGTACAGATGCGTCCAGTAAGCATTCGCAACACTCTCGTTCTTGGAGTATTTGCCATCCCCGTTCACATCGTAAGGCACATTCCAATAGGATAGTTTCGAGCCTTCCGAATAGGTATTGTTGACAAAGCCATAAGCCAGTTTGAAACGCTTTTTCTTGTCAACAACAACCGTCGGATCCTTTGGGTCAGCTTCAAGAAGCTCTGGATATTTCTTCTTGCCCGTTGCCGTCTTGATAACCTGGCTTTGCACCGAATTATAAGGCGGCAGAACACAGCAATAGGAAAAATCGAACCCCGTGCAATGCATGCCGAGTTCATAATTTATCGTGATATTATAGTCATTTATGGGCTTGGAAACATCCCGCCCCGCAGCGTTAACGTTATCAAGCGGCTGGAACATGGCCAGGCTCAAAGCACCAGCGGCCATGACCGCCGCTATGGCAGTCGTTCTGTTTATCATTTGGTTCCCTCCAGATTTACGCCGAAGCACGGTTCATCCGCATCTTTCAACGCTACGCCCCCGTGGTACAAACTCCGAAAAATCCCCTGAAGACAAGATACCCGGAAAGCTATTTTCCTAAATATCATGTGAATTACAATTAATCAAGATAAACATTAAGTACTGACCCGGAAGAACTGCCGATTATCAAGCATTCACGCCAAGACACCAAATATATTAGCAATCATTAATGTAAAGCGTAACTATTTGATTTACCTTACCATGCCTTACGAAAGAAAGGATCACCACGCACTCTTTCCCACCATTTGAAAACCTCACATCCAGAGGAAATTTCAATCCCTCGCCACCTGACCTGTTGATTCGCCAACAGCATGAAATATGGCCTGAAAACCGGGACATCGAAGTTGTGATTCCGACCGGCGGGGCAGGAAATCACCAGCACAGCACGATAAGGGAAAGTACAAATGGCGCCAGTGTGTTGAGAACCATTTCCAGAAGTTGAAATGATTCTGAAGGATAGAGCTACCTGCGTTCAAGTGGAATCGCTTGAATGCAAATAAGTTGATCGACATCGAAGAGATAGGGCATTTCCGGTTTTGATTGAATCAAACCGGGCTCTAATGCGTCCAACGTTCCCGCCGGCTGGTTTTGAAATTGTCGGCATAGGACTTGGGTTTACGAATGCGTTTATGGGGCGCGCTCAAGGTATAGGCAATACCTTGCGCCTTGGCATAGGCCAGCGCCTCTTCCCTTGATGAAAACTTCAGACGGATTTGCGCCTCCTGGTCCCCCGATGAGGTCCAGCCCATGAGCGGTTCAACCTTGCGCGGCTTGGCCGGAGCATATTCAAGCACCCAGTTCCGGTTGCGTGCCTCGCCCGATTGCATCGCCGATTTGGCGGGCTGATAAATGCGAGCACCCATATCCTGTCCTCCTAATGATGCTTGTTGTTTTCAAATTGGTCGGGGCAGCAAGATTCGAACTTGCGACCCCCTGCTCCCAAAGCAGGTGCGCTACCAGACTGCGCCATGCCCCGATCAAAAACAAGAACCCGGTCAATCTCCTTGATGAATCGAAAAGGTCTAACCGGAAAAGATGTATATCTCATAGCGGCTGAAAAGTCTCAAGATTTTCACGACACCAGGCCCTTTATTGCATATTTATTGCATTTTTTTGAATATCGGGTGCAAGACAAGGTCTCCGCGCTTGATCCCCCGAAGATCAGCCACCCCGCCATTAACCTCCAGAACTGCCCGCACGCGCCCGCCAGACTCTATGACCTCAAGAGATAGAGGCTTGGTTTTCCTGACAATTTTAAGAATCCGCCCGTTTTTTTGTATAAACAGCATATCCAGCGGCAAGAACGTGTTTTTCATCCACATCATGATGAGCTGCTCATGCTCAAAATCAAACAACATGCCGTGTTCCATCGGCATGCTCTTGCGGTACATGAGCCCCTTGGCCCGGTCTTCGGAATTGCGCGCCACTTCAACCATGAAAGACACTGGCCCCGAGGCGCTCAGAACGACCAGTTTTTCGCGTTTATCCGCAGCCTCTGAAGGGTGCGGAAACATGCCAATCCCCGCCACCAGCAGCAAAACAGACAAAACCCAAGCCACCCTGCAAGCAGGCTTTTTCACGCCCATGACACAAATCCCACCCTAGATCAACCTGCGTTCAAGTGGAATCGCTTGAATGCAGATAAGTTGATCGACATCAAGCAGATAGAGCAACGATAGTGCGTTCGCTTGAACGCGCGTTGCCCCAGAGCACTTCCGGAAAAGTGGGAACCGGTTTTCCGATGAGAAGTGCGACGAAAACAAGAAATTACAGCACTTCCGGAAAAGTGGGAACCGGTTTTCCGACAAGAAGTGCGGTGAAAACAAGGAGTTAGATCCAGGTTTTGATTCAGCCAAAACCGGAACTCTAACAGGCCCGGCAGCACGGAGTTTAATGGGATGAAGGAAGCGGATCAGGAACATCTTCAAGCTGGACTTCAGTGGCTTGCAGCCCCTTCGGCCCCTCGCCATAACGGACCAAAACCCGCTGGTCTGTATGCAAAACACCAATGCCAAACTGCCGCAAGGTTTCAATGTGAACAAAAATATCAGGCTCCCCCTCACCCTTGGACACGAATCCATAGCCCTTGATGCGGTTAAACCATTTTACCACCGCCGGCTCCAATCCGCTGCTGGGCTCCACCGGCGCATAAACACCCGAAGGCCGCTCTGCCGGACGAACACTGGTGGAAAGATCCATCTCCAGCACCCGGAACACTTGCAATCCGCTGGAGCGTTGAATGACCTCGCAAACAATGCGCGCCCCTTCATAGGTACGATCAAACCCGTCGCGCTTCAGGCAACTGACATGGAGAAGAACATCGGGAAGATTCCCGTCAGGGACGACAAAACCAAACCCTTTAGTGCTGTCGAACCACTTCACGGCGCCGCTGATTTTGAAGACCTCTACCGTAGAACTCTCAGCGTCCGCAAGACCATTAATACCGGCAATACCCCTGATAAGCGACGGCACTTTTTATTTCCTCAATCTAGATTCCAGCCCCGATAAAAACATGCGCAAAAGTGAAACGCGAATCGATTATATCACCCAAACGCGTTTCACGACACTGCACTTTTTAACTTTTTATCAATATCTGCCCGCCGCGCCCACCATTCCCGCGTGAACAGCGCCTGCCCCGAAGCTCCAAACTGTCAAATATTGGTTAAAACATTAACTAAAATTTACGCTTTGAAATTAACTAAAAAGTAACCTTTTCCTTCCTCCCCCCCTCCTTCCGGCTTACAATTTCACATGTTCTGCGCGAAATCTTGCGGCGGCGCGCGGGTAAATGAGTCGAGATCTGGAACATATGCCCGGATCGGTAACGCAGGCCAGAGTGAAGGAATTTAAGCGCCATGTCATTGTATGTCCCCCCTGTTGAACGCCTCGCAAAGCGACCGCGTCTTTATCTGTTGAGCGGCATATCCGCCCTTTTTGCAATTACGGCCCTTGTTTTTGGCCTCAGCACCTCGCTTGTCGCCACCACCAGCCCGGCAACCGCCTGCGAAAGCGGTTGTGGGGATAATGGCGGACAGGACGCCGGAGAGGAAAATGGTGAAAACGGCAACCATAACGGCAATGGCGATAATTGCGGCGGTTGCGGTGATGACAATGGCGATGACAACGGGGGAAATGGAGATAACGGTAACGGGGGCAATGATGACGAATGCGGCGGTTGCTCGGACGAGGGCGATGACACGGGTGAAAACGGCAATACTGCTTCCCGTGAACCCGATGAACCTTGGTGGGAGCGCGATCATTCCATAGCCGTCAACTCGAACCGTAACAGAATGGGACGCCCGGCCCTTTTCGGCATGAGGCGTACACTCACCCGCCAGCGCGTTGTTTATGCCCAGCCGCGCCAGCGCGTGATCTATGTTGAACCACGCCGCACCCGCATTATCCGCCCGCGCATCGTGCGCCAGGCACGGCCTGTTTACAGAACCCGCCTGGCCACGAGAGGGTTGCGCTACCCGACCGTGATCTATACCGCCCCGGCAATCCCCTATTCCCCGCCGGCGGCGCGCAGAATCATCTACACCTCTGGCCATGGTTATGAAGCCGCAGGTTACGGGGCCTATGGTTACAGACACGGAAGCGGCGATATTGAAGCCTATGCAGCCCGTGGCCGGGTTGGCGTCCGCGCCAAACGCGTTGTGCGCACGGCACGTGGACGCGTGATGGTCAAATCCGTCAGCGCCTATGCCGAGGGCCGCCATGCCCGGGTCCGGATCAGCGGGCACAAGGTTATCGCTCGCGGCAGCGCCACACGGATCTACGGCGCCCTGCCGCGCCGTGGATATGCCTCGGAAAGCTACATCTACGCTGATGACCGCGGTGCCGACATCCTCACCACCACGAGTCGGCAATACAAGGTCATGATGCGAGGAAGATACAGGTAACCGGGATCATCCCACATAACATGCATGGAAAAGGCCGGAGACAAAACCTCCGGCCTTTTTTGCGGCATTTTCAAATACGCGTGGCATGAACGATATAGCGCAAGGAACCACGCGTATTTGAATTGAATGGCCAGCAGGTCACCAGCGCCAGATTATAACCCGGCCCTGATGGCTCTATGCCCGAAGCCCCGGCATCAACGACCTCAAAGCGCGACACCTTGAAACGGTATTGCGAGCCATCGGCATTGGTCACCCGCAATTCATCACCGGCCCTGATATCCTTTAAAAAAGCAAAATGGGTATCCCGGTGCGCCGCGATCACCGCCGTGCCGCGCCGCCCCGGCAGCGGCGTATAGGAGATATGCCCCGGACCAAAAGCCATGGCCTCCCCGCTTGCCCCCATAAGAACAATGGCGCTTTTCTTCAACCGCAGCGCCTCGATGCGCGCCACCGGCCAGGTATCGGCCCAGGGCCAGGGCTTGGGCGCCCTCTCCCCCGCCATGGCCCGCCCCCAGGCGCGCTCAAGCAGAACCTGCGCCGCTTCGGCCTTGATCTTGATATAAACCCCTTGCGCAATCTGCGAAAACCCGAAGATCAGGGCCGCGGCGACAATCACCGCTCCGGCCCGCTCCAGCCAGTTCATTTTGCGAAGCTGCGTCAAGATCTTGTTCCGAACCCCGGACATGTTCATTTTACCGGGCGGATGTCTGGAGCAAAAACCTGCCCCAGGTGACGCCAGAACACCAGGACCATGCCAAAAGCCAGGGCAAAGAAGATCAGCATCAATCCCATGATGATCTTGCGATCCGCCAGCGTTGCCCCGGCGGGGAGCGGTATGCCCTTTTTCTTCATTCTGGACAAGTCCGGCTTCTCGGCGCTGGCATTGATAAGGCTGGCCGATTTTTCGTAAATCCGCATATCCGCTTTATCCAGCGGTGCAATACCGGCCCCGAAGACCTTGTCAAAATTCCACCCCCTGGGCAGGTTGAGCGGAATATCCGCGCTCACCAGCCCGGCGCTGGCCGGACGGCTTGGCGTTACATCAACAGCCACAAGCGAAGTCAAACGGCTCACCAGCCCATAATCGAGCGCCACCTTGAGCACCATGGCGTCATGCGCCTTCCAGTCCTTGATCTGATAGCGGATGCCTTCCAGCGCCATGATCTTGCGCCGCGCCCAGAGCTTGGCCACACCAGCCCCGTCACGGGCCTGGTCAACCTTCATCATCATCGACCATGGTTTGCCGTCAAAAGTACCGCTCAGGGAAATCTCTCCATCGGGGTTTTCAAGACGGGCGGTCAGGACAATCGGTTCACCCAGATAAAGATCCGGCAAGGGATTTGGCCAGCTTTCCGGGTCTGCCCCTTGCGGGAACGCAACCTTCAGGTTGGTCATGGCCGGATTTTCCAGCTTGCGGGCCAAAATCTCCATGCGCGCCTTGACCTGCGAAGTCTGGCCGATATGGGTAAACGCACCGCGCCCGTAGGTCGCCGCCCTTGTCATGAAATAGCTGTTTGGCGCAGACCCGATACCAACCGTGAATATGCGCGAGCGGCCCCGGCTGCGTTGAATCTCGTCAAAAAGCTGCGATTCATTGCCGATCGCCCCGTCGGTCAGGAAAATGACCTGCCGCAAACGCGTCTCATCCTGCGGATGTGCATCGGCAAGCGCGGCTTTAAGCGCCGGCAACATCTCGGTGCCGCCATTGGCTTCAAGCCCTTCCACGAAGCCTTTTGCCATGGCGATATTGCTGGCATTGGCCTCAACAGGAACCTGAAATAATTCATCCATAGTGTCATCAAACCGGATGACATTAAAGCTGTCCTGCGGTTTCAGGCGCCCAAGGGCAAACAGCAACCCGGCCTTGGCCTGGCGCATGGATTCTCCCGCCATGGAACCGGAATTATCAATCACGAAAATTACCTCGCGCGGCTTTCCCTGCCCCTTGCCGCTGGCCGCCGGCGGGTTAATCATCGCCAGAAGATAGGTTTTCCCATCCCGGATTTCCTTGAACATCTGCGCCCCGGGGCTTGAACCGGCCTGCGGTGTCCAGACCAACTCAAAATCCCGGTCAGCCCAGACCTCACCTTCCGCCAGCGCCACCAGTGTAGCGCCACCAGAAGATTTCACCGCGATCCCGTGATGCGGGCTTGATATCTTGCCGACCGGGAACCCCGGATCAAGGCGAACACTCAGGGAAACCGGATTGCGCTTGCCGTTTTCAGGATTCTGCACCGGCGGCGTCACCCGGTCTGCATCGGGCACTGGGTCATTTACCGTAAAAGTGGTGCGGCCCGGTTCCTGGCTTACCATGTGGATCACCGGCCTGGACAGATAACGCGGCGCCGCCA
>CAZHLV010000065.1:0-6701 GCA_964533415.1 uncultured Hyphomicrobiales bacterium | reverse complement strand
CAGCGCACCCTCGATGTATTTCAATTCGCCCACCAATGCCCAGTTGCAAACGGCGTTTCACACCATTGCCGGGGATTTGAGCAAGCTGCGCCTGAGCAAATAGGCAGGCTGCGGGGTCATGACGCTCTGCTTGTTTTCACCATGCCCCCCGCTCTCTCTTACCTTTTCACCGGGGGCCGCCCGCTCCCACTCCCCACCACCCTCAGGGAGTTTGCAAAGGGTGGTGGCGAGGGGGAGCGGACCTTGAGCGAGGGGGGGAAAGAATACCACACCCCCCTGCCCCCGCGACCGGCAGCAGAGCGCGACGGCGCGACGGGCGGTCAGCCCGCGCCCGCGCAGGCCCGAGCGTTAGCGAGGAATAGCCGCGAGCGAGATAAAACTTCTCTCTTTTTATCACCGGGCCGCCCGCTTCCCCTCCCCACCACCCTCAGGAGCTTGTGAAAGGGTGGTGGGAAGGGGGAGCGGGGTTTGAGCGGGGGGGCAATTCCTGGAATTTTTACAAAATACCTTATCCTTTAGCCAAACATGGTTAGCATGTTTGTTTTTATCGTTATATTTTCAATGCGTTAGCATGTTCTCGCATGTTCTTGACAGGGCACGGCGCCGCCCTTATGTTGCCAGCATAATACGGGAAATTCAGGCAATCGTGCACGTTTCACCCGCTTGGCGAGAACTCGTTTGTGGCGGATAAAAATAAAAGGTCAAAACCCAAGCCGGATCCAAAGGTTGAGCAGCATCTGAAAAGTTTTGAGAAACGGCTCGATACTCTGGATGAGAGACTGGGCCGGTTTCGCTCCCGCAGGGCGCGCGCGCAAGGCAGGAACCGGCGCGGGGCTGTGATGGGAATGGCTTTCCGGCTGGTAACGGAACTGGTGGCGGGGCTGGTTGTTGGTGGTTTTCTTGGATGGTGGATTGACAAGTGGCTGGGAACTATGCCGCTATTCCTGTTGATCTTCTTTGTGCTGGGCACTGCGGCGGGCATTCTCAATGTCATTCGCACGGCCAGATCAATGCAAGGGGGAGATGATGATGGCGGCGATGATTTGGAATGAAAGCAAGGGGTCATTGAGATATGGCGGCTGAAGCGGTAGAACATGGCGGCGGGCACGGCTTTGACCCGATGCACCAGTTTGAAGTCAAGCGACTGGTTTCCTTTGATGTTTTTGGGTTAGACGCGTCCTTTACCAACGCCTCGGCCTTCATGGTCCTGGCCGTGGTGCTTATCAGCGTGTTTACCATAGCCAGCATGAGCGGGCGGGCGATCGTGCCGGGGCGGATGCAATCCATGGCCGAACTGTCCTATGAATTTGTCGCCGGCATGATTCGCGACACGGTGGGCAATGACGGGCAAAAGTATTTCCCCTTCATTTTCTCTCTGTTCATGTTCGTGCTGGTCTCCAACATGATGGGGATGATCCCCTATTCCTTCACCATTACCAGCCATATCGCGGTGACCATTGCGCTGGCGCTGGTGGTGTTTATCGGCGTGACCGTGATCGGCTTTGTCAAGCACGGGGTCGGCTTCCTGAAATTCTTCGTGCCTTCCGGCATCCCCTCGGCGCTGGTGCCGCTCCTGGTGGTGATCGAGGTGATTTCCTATCTCACCCGTCCGTTGAGCCTTTCGGTGCGTCTGTTTGCCAACATGATGGCCGGGCATACCATGCTCAAGGTGTTTGCGTCCTTTGTCATCGGCCTTGGGCTTCTGGGCGGCTGGGCGCCGCTGGCGTTCATGGTGGCGTTCACCGGGCTTGAAATTCTCGTGGCCTTCTTGCAAGCTTACGTTTTCGCGATTTTAACATGCATCTATCTTAACGATGCGCTCCATATGCACTAACATTCCCATTAACCGTTACCTCAAACCAAGGAGATTCTACCCATGGAACCAGAAGCAGCCAAACTGATCGGCGCAGGTCTTGCCGCTATCGCGCTTGCCGGCGCGGGCATCGGCATCGGCAATATTTTCGGCAGCTACCTTTCCGGCGCATTGCGCAATCCGGCGGCGGCGCCGGGGCAGTTCCCGAACCTTCTGCTGGGCTTTGCCCTGGCTGAGGCCACCGGCCTGTTCGGTCTCGTGGTTTCGCTGATCTTGCTGTTCGTGGTCTGACTGACTGCCACGGACAGCTTTTGGGCCTTGTAAAATCATTGCTCCGCGCCAAAGGGCGGGGCGTGTTCTCTCGTGAAAGTGACCTTGGGTTATGCCGCAACTTGACTTTTCTGTCTGGCCACCGCAACTGATCTGGCTGGCGATCACGTTTACCGCGCTTTATTTCATCATGGCGAGGGTGGCGCTGCCACGGATCTCCGGGGTGATCGAGCATCGCCGTGACCGGATTGCCAATGACCTGGACCGGGCGCAGGAATTCAGGGACAAGTCGGAAAAGGCAAGGGAAGATTATGAAACCGCGCTGAGCGAGGCGCGGAAACAGGCCCATGACATTGCCCAGGACACCCGTGACCGGCTGGCCTCGCTGACCGAGCGCCAGCGGGCCATGAGCGAAGCGGCGCTCACCAACAAGATCGAGGAAGCCGAAGCCAGCATTGCCGAGACCAAGGCGCGGGTGCTGGCCAAGCTTGACGAGATCTCGGTGGAAACCACTTCTGAACTGGTGGAAACCCTGGTCGGCAAAGCCGCCAAACCGGCCGAAGTCAAGAAAGCGGTGAGCAAGGCGATTGCCGCGCAAAATGGAGGATGCGCCAATGGCTGATCCCACATTCTGGGTTGCGGTCTCGTTTTTCCTGTTTGCGGGGCTGGTGGTCTATTTCAAGGTGCCGGGGCTGGTGGCCAAGGCGCTGGATAAGCGGGCCGAGGCAATCCGGGCGGAGCTTGACGAGGCCACGCGCCTGCGCGAGGAAGCCCAGGCGCTGTACGCTGAATATGAACGCCGCCAGCGTGATGCGGAAAAAGAAGCACAGAGCATTATCACCCAGGCTGAAGCCGAGGCCGAGCGCCTGGCGGTGGAAACCAAGATCAAGCTCGACGAGATGCTGGAGCGGCGCACCGCGCAGGTGGAGAGCAAGATCGCAAGAGCCGAGACCCTTGCCCTTGATGAAGTGCGACTTGCCGCGGCAAGCGCCGCCATAGTGGCCGCGGAACAGCTCATCACCAAAACCCTCAACAAGACCAAGGCGGCTGAGCTTGTTGACGCCAGCATTGACGAGTTGGCGTCAAAGTTGAATTAGAGCTTGCATCGTTTTGATTGGGCCGGCGCCGGGCTGGCGGCAAATCCAATTGAAACAGACGCGCTTGCGAACCCCAAGGGAAAGCTCAGGCGGCATCTTGCCCTTGCGCCATGCGGCGCTCGGGGCCCTTGTAATTCTTGTCATCCCGGATACGGCGGTCGGCGGGCCCCTTGCGCAAGCTGCTAAGGAATCCGGTTACAACCGCATTGAGCCGAACCGATTGTTCCGAGAGTCCTTCAGCCGCGGCCATCACGTTTTCTGATATCGCTTCGGTTTCGCGGGATGCCTTGCTGACATGAATGATACTGCGGTTTACCTCGTCGGTGCCTGTTGCGGCTTCTTGCACGTTACGGGCAATTTCCCGGGTAGCTGAACCTTGCTCTTCCATGGCGGCGGCAATGGCGGAAGAGGTCTCATCCACCTGCTTGATAATCCCGCCAATATCGGCCATGGAAACCACCGCCTGCCGGGTGGCGTTCTGGATTTCCTGAACCTGGGCGATGATTTCCTCGGTGGCCTTTGCGGTTTGCCCGGCCAGCCCCTTGACCTCGCTGGCGACCACGGCAAAGCCCTTGCCGGCCTCGCCGGCGCGGGCTGATTCTATGGTGGCGTTGAGCGCCAGCAAATTGGTCTGCTCGGCGATTTCCGAGATCATTTCGATCACGCCGGAGATCCGGTTGGCGGTGTCAGCCAACGCCTCGATCTGGGCGCCGGTCTGGCTGACTTCATCAACCGCCTGCCGGGCGGCATTCGAGGCATGGCTTACCTGCCCGGAAATTTCGGAAATGGCGTGGGACATTTCCTCGGAGGCCCCGGCCACGGTTTGCACATTGGTGCTCGCCTCTTCTGAAGCGGTGGTGACGGCGGCAGACTGACGGCTGGTTTCCTCGGCAATACTCGCCATGGAATGGGCCGTGCCGTTGAGGGCCTCGGATGAAGATGTAACGCTCTGGATCACCTCTTCGATCTGCTGGCTGAACTCGGCGGTGATGCGGTTTATATAGGCGGCCTTTTCAGCTTCGGCCTTGTGAGCAAGTTCTTTTTCCTGCTCGTGCTGGCGCGATGCGAGCAGTTTTTCCTTGAACATCTCAAGGGCGCGCGCCATCACGCCAACTTCGTCGGAACGCTCGACGGCCGGAATTTGCGTCTCCAGATCACCAGAGGAAAGTTTTTTCATCACATCCGTAATTGAATGAATCGGCCTGGTGATGGAGCGGGAGATGAACAGGGCCAGGCCCAGCACGATGAGAAAAGCGATCGCCGCGACAATGAGCGAGAGGTTGCGCGCTTCAGAAAGCGCGGCATCGGCAAGCGCTGTTGACTTGCCCAGAACGATAACGCCTATGGGATTGCCGGAAAAGTTGTTGATCGGCTCGGCAAAAACCGCCATCGGTTCACCGGCAAAATGGATTTTTCCTGTGGTCCACTTGCCGGAAAAAGCACCATCAAGGGCCGGGTCGTCAAAGGGGTTGATTTCCCCGAAGGTTGAGGCAAAACGCTGGTACTTGCTGGTCCGCTTGAGATAAAGCGCCGCCTCAACGCCGTATTCCTTTCTGAAGCGTTCGAAGAATGGCTGTCCGAACGACATCCCAAATTCGACTGAGCCCAAATGCCTGGCGTCTTTGAAAACCGGAACCATACCGCGTACGCCCAGCCCGGCAACACCGATCTCGGTGCCAACGGTGGGTTTTTTCATCGCATTGGTATTGACCACGGTTTTGCGGAAAGAGGACAGGTCATCGCCAAATTTTTTCGGCTTGTGAATGCGGGCAAAAGAATATGCGGGGGGCGTGTGAAACTGGAACTGGCGCACGGCATAATCTTTTTTGAGCACCTTGAAGGCAGGGCGAAACAGGTCAAACAGGCCCTGCCGGTCCTTCCCGGCGAAAAATTCCTGGGCGGCGGGGATATTGGCCACCAGGGCGCTCATGGATTCAGCCCGCCTTGCTTCGGCGGCAATGGCGCTCTTCAGGGTCTTGACATAGCCGCGCAGCTCCGACTGCACGGATTTATCCGCCATGCTGACCATGGAATACTGGTTGACCGCGACAACGGCGATTATGGCCAGTAATGTGACGGCTATAAATCCTATGGTGATCCGCTTGCCAATTGACAGATTGCTTATCATGATTATCCCCTCAACACCAAATGAGCCAAATATGTCTTGTTCATTTGGTATTGACACAAAATACAGTTAACAATCAGCCAACAAAACTCATGTTAAGCACATGAAATTATTTATGATTATCACCATAGATTGCATTTTCAACCTATACGTGCCTATTATTATTCTTATATTAACTCACAAATACAAAGAGGGAGAATTGGCGCTCCCTCTTTGCGTTTGCCTTGTCTGCTTGCCGGCACAGCCCACGGACCGCATGCCCCCTTACCGCCCGGCACAAAAGCGTGACGGAAAATGTTTCGCTGAATTTATGGTCCAAGGGGCTGAACGGACGATATGCCAATCTGGAAGATTTTCCACCTCAACAATATGAACCGCCTCCCTTTCCCCTTACGGATGGTGGTGCACTAGGGGAGCAGCTTCATGTGGACCTTCATCACCGAACAGGTCGGACATCGCTCCTCCGACAAATGACCCAGGGCGAGACCAGTGGGCGCCGGTCACGAATGGCGGTGTTTCGAACCCGGGTACGGAAACCGCTAATTTCCCGCCAAACTGGCCTTTGGCAGGCAATCCCCTGGGGCGAAGTCCGCCCGGAGTTGCTCCGGTTTTTCGCTGGATACTCTTCGACGCCGTGGCAATGCTATGCAGAATATCTTTCAATGATACATTTTTCTTCTCCGGCGGCGCCTTGACCACCTTTTTTTGCTTCAGGCCAGCCAATCTCGATTGTAACCTCTTTTTTGTAAGGTTTTGATGGAGTATCAGGTTTTGCAGTTTTCTCACCTGCTGCTTATCGCGAGCGACCTGGGCTTCCAACCGGGGCGATTTTCTTGAGAATCTCTCAAGCCGGGAGAGCATGGATTTGATTTGCCTCAACCGGCTCCGATAAGCTCTGAGGTTGGCGTTAACCCGGTTAACCTGACGTTGTATTGAGGTCGCCTCACCTCCTCCAGCCTGCGCCCCTCCTATCTTTGCGCTCCATGCATCTTTACTGCAGATGATGGAAATCGCGGCGCTCAAGACAATAACCCCCATGCCGGCGACAACTGACCTAACCCAGAAAATTCCGCCCTTGTTGCGAACACCCATAGTACCCTCCTGATCTTTCGGTCATCCCGTTTACTCCAGATACAGGTCAGGTTACAGTCAGGTGCGGCATCATGATCGGTCCGATTATAGACCCCTACTCACCTCAACCGTGAGTTATACCCTGACCTTCGCAAATTATACCGCAATCAGGCGCCGAAAAGAATGCGGTATAGTGTCACCTAAAGCATGTCGCTTTCTTTGTAATTCATTTGGCATACTTTAAGTCATCGGTTTGGCGCATGTCTTTACCCCAAAACCGGCACCCACTCTTGGGAGACATGCTATAGATCAACCTGCGTTCAAG
>CAZHLV010000064.1:0-8800 GCA_964533415.1 uncultured Hyphomicrobiales bacterium | reverse complement strand
TTGCTCGGCCATTAAAAACCGGTGTTCATGATTGCCCAGCAAGGTGGGCGCTTCATAAAGGTCATCCTCAAGCCGCTTGACCGTCTGTTGCAGCAAGGACATATCGCCGGTGAGATTATGAAACTGCTTCGGATAGGCGCGTCGTGAAAGTGGCCATAAACGGGTGCCCGAACCGCCGGATAAAATGACAGGGTAAATTTTCAAAACTGCCTTGCCTCGTAAATTTTAGTTTATTTTCTCCCCTTCTGCTCTTATCACGGGGAAGTAAAGTAATTGCGAAGACCTCTAAGGGCAATCACATGATACTTGAGGAATCATTTCAATAGCGTTTTCACCCCAAGACATGAAATACTGTAATATATTCAAATACATATGAAAAAACAAATTTGTCATTCCTGCCTTCGCGGTTTATTTTATGCGATTCCCTTAAGCCCTCTCCCTCTTCTATCAGGGATGTTTAATGCCAAGACCACCCGATCTAGCATTTGTTTTTTGCCATAAAATTGCTGTTATTTTCATGTTGCCTGTATTCGTCCTTCTTCTTTAACCTGGAGGGCATTGCCCCTTCGCGTATTGCAAGACATCCGACAGGAAGCCGATCATGAAACTCACCGCCATGTTATTGTTTAGCGCCCTGGTTGTTCCGGTCGAGGTTTTGGCCGATTGCCAAACCCCGCAAAGCCAGATGGAATTCAACATTTGCGCCCATGAAGCCTACAAGGCGGCGGACAAGGATCTGAACGCGGTTTATGGCCGCGCCATGGCGGCGATGAAAGACATGGACAGATATCTGGAGGGTGAGTTGAAAGGAGCGGCCAGGGCCTTGCGCGCAGCCCAGCGCGCGTGGATTGTTTTTCGCGACAAGGCCTGCGAGAGTAACGGGTTTCAGGCGCGTGGCGGGACAATGGAATCCATGCTGATCGGCAGGTGCAAGACACGCTTGACCCGCGAGCGGATCGGGCATCTCAAGGAACTGGCCGGGAACAACTGAAAAAAGCGTAGGATTGAGCGATGCTCTTTTTGGCCGCTACGGGAAGGATCTAACATGAAACATTCATTTTCATCTGCGGCCCAGATGGCCGTTGCCGGTTTTACCCTGATCTTCACGAGCGCGATTGCCCATGGCGAAGACCGGATCTCCTTTTCACCCAAAGCGGGCGCTGACCCGTCCAGGGTTTTGAAAATCACCCGGGAATTTCCTGATAAGGCAGATGAAACCTTCCCGGTCCGCGATATTCATTTTGATATTGTTAGCTGGGAGGGAAGCGCAGCGAAGATTTTCACCATGGCAAACGAACCGGGTCTTGATCCTCATGACTTCAAATTCCTTACATATTTTGAGATCGTCGCGAATGGCAAGACAATCAGCGACAATGACGGGATTTGTGGCGGATGGAAGAAGGATATGGCGGCCTGCCTCATCGAGGATGATGGCGGGCATTTCTGGCTGCGGCGCAAGCTGGGAAGCAGGGTAAACGAGGTGACGTTAATCCTGCGCAAGGAACCAAAAGATGCAAAGGGCAATGCCGGACGCCCTGCCCTGTTCCGCGTCGGGGAATGGGATGATGCAAGCTTTACCTATCTTGAAGCGGTGAATGGACGCTATGCCGAGTTCACCTTTACGCGCCCGGCAAAAACGGCAAAATAAACGCAAAACACAGCCGCGAAGACGAAAAAAGGGCCCGGAATAAACCGGACCCTTTTCAAGTTATTCTGTGGCAGGGAAGACATGGGAGGGGTTGCCTGCCCCTGCATTCACAAAATTACTTGGTATCCTTGGCCGGAGCAGCCGGAGCCTTGGCGGGAGCGGCCGGAGCAGCCGGAACCCCGTAAGGGGCGCCATAAGGAGCGCCATAAGGAGCACCGTAAGGGGCGCCATAGGGTGCATAGCCATAACCATAAGGCGCATAACCATAGCCATAGGGGTAGCCATAGCCATAGCCATTGCCGCGGATATTGGAGCGGGCATTCATGTTCATGGAGAAGTTGCCATCACCGAAACCGTTTCCGTTGAAAGGTCCGCCCCAGCCCCAGAAGGCCTGTGCATTATCGGCGGTGAAAGCGGCAACCCCCATACCCAGGGCGCCAGCAAGAGCAACTGTTTTGATAATCTTGTTCATTTGTCTATCTCCTAGACGTTATCGTCCCTCATTATCTTTTGATCCCCAGGGCGGAGGGTTATGCCCCAAAAACCCGCGAACCTCACGGCCCGAACTTGCATTAGCAATCCCTAATATGCAATGGGTGTGCCAAACTCACAACGCCTTGGAATCATTAAACATTATAATTTGCTAATATATTGGCGTTGCGCATAGCTTGCCTCAAGGAATGCAGTTATCTTTTTGTTTTATATAATTCTTTCCGTATTTGCGCAGATCGAGCGTTGCGCAACACTTGCAACATTGCGTTTTCAACATGTTGCTGGGCTGCATCCCGGGCAAACCGGTTGTTCGCTTTGATGATGCATGCTGGTTTGGGGGATTTTCAAAAACCGCAAACGGCCCGGACAAATTGCAGAAGATGTTAACCCTTTTGATAGAAAATGCGCAGCGGGCCGGGTGCGTGGGGCAGCTATGCGCGCTTGCCGGCCCTTTGATATCGAGTTGAACTCCTGGATTCACCACTCCATGCGGCCTATTCCGACCCGTCCTGAAAAAAACAGCAGCGCCGAGACCTCGCGGCATTTAAAAAGCGCAAGGGACAAGCTCGCCGCCTCGGCGGGGGGGAAGATTTCCTACAGCTATGAGTTGCTCATGCTGTATGCCCGAAACCAGTTGCACATGGCGCTGGGGATTCCGGTTCTGGCGGTTATTCTGGCGCTTTCGGCCCTGATGTGGGCGCCGCCCCTGCGCATCGCCATCTGGCTGGCGGGGGTGTTTTTCGCACAAGGGGTTTTGCTGATCTATTGCCGGCGGTTGGCGGGGCTTCCTGAGCAGGATGTCAACACCGCCCGTTGGGGGCGCAAGCTGACCCTGGCGGAGTTTTTGATCGGCATGAGCTGGGCGTTCCTGGTGGGGCTCTTGTGGCAGCCGTCCGAGTTGGCCAACCATATCTACATCCTGGCGCTTGTCGTGATTATCGTCTCGGTGCGCACCATGCTGGCCACCCATTCCCTGCCCATCGTCTATGCCGGCACCCTGCCGCTGTTTCTCACCCTGGCAATCATGTTTGCTGCGCATAACGACATGTTGCACTGGTCCCTGGCCGGGGTGATTGTCGCCACGGGGCTGTTTTACATTATCCTGGCCCACAAGGTGCATGACACGGCGCGCAACATGATCGCGTTTCGCGCCCAGAAAGATGCGCTGATTGCCGAACTGGAAGAAGCCAAGGCCAAGTCGGACGAGGCGCGCCGCCATGCCGAGGACGCCAACCTTGCCAAATCGCGTTTCCTGGCCACCATGAGCCATGAGCTTCGAACGCCGCTCAACGCCATCATGGGCTTTGCCGATGTGATGAAAAGCGAGATGCTCGGCAAACATGAAGTGCGTGTTTACAAGGAATATTCAAGGGATATCCATGAAAGCGGCGAGCATCTGCTCAAGCTGATAAATGAAATTCTTGACCTCTCGCGTATCGAGGCGGGGCGGTATTCACTGGACGAGGAAACCATTTCGGTTTCCGATGTGGGGGCCGAATGCGCCCGGCTGATGCAACTGCGCGCCAGGAAGCGCGGGGTTGAGTTGCTCCGGCAGTTTGCCCCGGATTTGCCACTCATTCGCGCCGATGAAAAGGCGGTGCGCCAGATCTGGCTCAATTTGCTGTCCAACGCGGTCAAGTTCACCCCCACCGGCGGGCAGGTGCTTGTCTCGACGCGGCGCGAGGCGGATGGCGGGATCTCCCTTGTGGTGCGCGATACCGGGCCGGGCATACCGCCCGATGAAGTGGAGCAGGTCCTGAGCCCCTTCGGGCAGGGCGCGATTGCCCGCCAGCGCGCCGAGGACGGGGCGGGGCTTGGCCTGCCTATCGTCAAGGGGCTGGCAGAGCTGCACGGCGCGCGGATGAGCATCCGCTCCAAGATGCGCCTTGGCACCGAGGTTGCCATCACATTTCCGCCCGAACGGGTGGTTAGGGATACGTCAGAACCGCACATCCATAATGACATGGATGCCCGCCCCCGCAAGATTGCTTGAGGATAAACGGCAATGCATAACAATACTCCGGCCTGGATCGGCCTTGGTCTACTGGTGATAGCCGCTGTTTTCCTGGTGCTGACCCACGAGGGAAAATTGCCCGGCGGGCTGGCGCATGACAGTTTTGCCCGCATCGCCATGGGAGTGGCCCTGCTGATTACCATCGGTGGCTCCGTTTTTGCCTCTTACAGCGGCAATGCGGGGCTGTTCCTGAAACAGGCGGTGAGCTGGCTGGGGATCGGCCTGGCGCTGGTGACGCTCTACGCGTTTCGCCCGGAACTGACCATGGTGGCCCAGCGCACCCTTGGCGCGCTGGTTCCGGGAACACCGGTTGAAATGAGCGTGCGCAAGCTGCCTTCATCCGGGCAAAGGGCAAGGCCGGGAATTGTCGCCATCACGGCGGGGCGGGGCGGGCATTTCAACGCCGATGCGCTGGTGAACGGCTCGCGGGTGACCTTCCTGGTGGATACCGGCGCCTCGGTGGTCATCCTGACCCCTGAAGATGCGCAGCGTGCCGGGATCAACACCAGCATGCTGCGCTACTCCGCCCCGGTAAGCACCGCCAATGGCAAGACCTTTGCCGCGCCGGTGCGGCTTAACGAAGTGCGGGTCGGCTCCATATCCATCCCCGATGTGCGGGCGCTGGTCTCCAAACCGGGGCAACTCAGCACCTCTTTGCTGGGCATGACATTCCTGAGCCGGCTTCGCTCCTACAAGGTTTCTGGCAATCAGCTTGTGCTTGAGCGCTGATCGCTTTACAAGTTCCTAATATATTCTTTTCATTGCCGGAGGTTGCACGATGTTTCCCAAGCCACGCCCTGACCTTATGCCGAACACCGCCGAGTTCGAGCGCCTGGCGCTTATCAAGCCTACCGGTTTTCGTGAATATGATGCGCGCTGGCTGTTTCCCGACCATATCAACCTGATGGGTTTCCAGGCGCTGGGGCTGGGGCTTGGCACATTGCTCAGGCAAAGCGATATCGAACCGAAGATCGTCGTCGGGCATGATTACCGGGCCTATTCGCAATCGGTGAAAATGGCGCTTATCAACGGGCTGATGGCCGCGGGCATGAATGTTCATGACGTCGGGCTGGCAACCACGCCAATGGCCTATTTTGCGCAGTTCAACCTTGATATTCCGGCCGTTGCGATGATTACCGCGAGCCATAACGACAATGGCTGGTCGGGGGTGAAAATGGGCATGGACAAGCCGCTGACCTTTGGCCCGGACGAGATGAGCGCCCTGAAAGACATCACGCTGAACGCCAGGTTCGACATGCGCGGCGGCGGCAGCTACGAGCTGGTGCCCGACATGGCGCAGCGTTATATCGACAATTTGCTCGACCGGCCGAGGCTGAAAAATCCGATCAAGGTGGTGGCGGCCTGCGGCAATGGCACGGCGGGGGCGTTTGCCGAGGAAATCCTGCGCGGCATTGGCGCCGAGGTGATCCCGATGGATTGCAATCTCGATTATACCTTCCCGCGCTATAACCCCAACCCCGAAGACATGAAGATGCTCGAAGCCATGTCGGAGAAGATCGCCGAAACGGGGGCCGCGGTGGGGCTTGGCTTTGATGGCGACGGGGATCGCTGCGGGGTGGTGGACAACGAGGGCGAGGAAATTTTCGCCGACAAGGTGGGGGTCATGCTGGCGCGGGATATCTCCGCGCGTTTTCCCGACTCGCAATTTGTCGCCGATGTCAAGTCAACCGGGCTGTTTCTCACCGATCCGGTGCTGATTAAAAACGGCGCCAAAACCAATTACTGGAAGACCGGGCATTCCTATATCAAGCGCCAGACCCATGCGCTGGGGGCGATTGCCGGGTTTGAAAAATCCGGGCATTACTTCTTCAATCCGCCGATCGGGCTTGGTTATGATGACGGGTTCATCTCGGCGCTGGCGATCCTTGACATGCTGGATCACAATCCGGGCAAGTCCATGGCAGATTTAAAACGCGATCTGCCGCAAACCTGGGGCTCGCCCACCATGTCGCCCAACTGCCCTGACGAGGTCAAATACGAGGTTGTCGAACGCGGCATCGCGCATTTTGAAGCCATTGCCAGGGCGGGCGGCACCCTGGCGGGGCAGAAGATCAAGGAACTGATTACGGTAAACGGCATCCGGATTGTTCTGGAAGACGGCACATGGGGCCTGCTGCGCGCCTCGTCCAACACGCCGCAGCTTGTGGTGGTGGTGGAAAGCCCCACCTCGGAAGAAAACAAGATCGCCATGTTCCGCGAGATCGACAAGTGGATTGAGCAGCAACCTGAAATTGGCGAGTATAACCAGAAGCTGTAATCCTCCACCGGGACCGGGAAGGCTGAACCATGATTATCATTTTCAATTTCGCGGTGAGCTTCATCCTTGTCTCGATTCTCTTCGACCGGCTGCGCGCCTGGACCGATATCCCGGCGCAGGCCTATTCCACCCCTTTCTGGGTGGCCGTGGGGGTTCTGTTTGCCGTGTTTTACCTCGCCATAAAACTCTGGGTCCGCCATCTGGCGCAGAAAGCAGGATAGTTAAGAGGCCTTGGCTTTTCTTAGCCGCCGGGCGTGGAATTTCTGGAAGGGTTCTTCGCGTTCATAGCCCTTGATGGCGACCCAGACGAACATGTCAAAGGTGGTATAGGGGCCAAAAGCGCCGGGGTAGAAGAGCGGGACAATGGCCAGATCCCTGCCATATTTACCTTTCTTGCCGGTGAGATCATCGGTCATGAACAAGGCCGTCGGGGTATTCATGATGCCCCAGCGCCGCGCCAGTTTTTTCTCCGACATCACCTTGCCGTCAAAATCGGTCACTTCCCGGTCGCCCCACAAATTGAGCTGCACCACGGTGAAGTTCTGGCGGATGTAATCGTTGACCTGCTTGATGCCGAGAATTTTTTCATGGAATTTTTTGCAATAGATACAGCCGCGCTGCTCGAATATGACCACGAGGCGCTTGCCCGCTTTCGTAGCCTCCAGCAAATCTTCTTTCAGGTCGAGAAACGAGCCTTCAAACCAGGGTTGATGATAAATGCCGTTCTCGACAATGGGCTTGATGGTGGCGTCCCTGGAAAGCAGAACCGGGGGTTCTGTTTCCCCGGCCATGACCTGGATGATTCCGGCAATAAAAAGGATAGCGAGGATTACTGTCAGCCTGGTGATTTTCATGAGCGTTCCCTGAACTCCCGCCTGTTGTTTTACCGGCAAGCATAGCCAAAGAGCAGGGTCGCGACAAATTAGGGAGCGCTCATATGCCCGTCCGGGAGTTTCGGGCCTGCTCTTGCACAATCTCCAGGGCCTCACGCAGGATTTCGGCATTGGCTCCGGGCTTGTGGGCATTTTCGCTGATATGGCGCCGCCATGCCCGTGCGCCGGGGCGGGCGTGGTAAAGCCCCAGCATGTGACGGGTGATATGGTGAAGTTTTGCGCCCCTGTCCATCTGGTCCTGCGTGTAGGCTATCATCTTTTCCACCACTTCGCGGCGGGTGGGCGAAGGGGTTTTTGCGTCATAAATTGCGGCATCCACAGCGGCCAGAAGAAAAGGCTCCTGATAGGCCCCGCGCCCCAGCATGACACCGTCAACATGGGCAAGTTGCCGCTGTGAATCTGCAAGGGAAGCCAGGCCGCCATTGATGATGATTTCAAGTTCTGGGAAATCTCGTTTCAGGCGGTGGACCCGGTCATAGTCAAGCGGCGGGATTTCGCGGTTCTGCTTCGGGTCAAGCCCTTCCAGCCACGCCTTGCGGGCATGGACGATGAAGGTCCGGCACCCGGAAGCGGCAACCGTATCGACGAATTTGTCAAGCGTGCCTTCGGTATCCTGATCGTCAATGCCAAGACGGTGCTTGATGGTAACTGGAATCTGGACCGCCTCGCGCATTGCGCCCATGCACTCGGCCACAAGCGCCGGCGTAGCCATGAGACAGGCGCCAAAACGCCCTTCCTGAACCCGGTCGCTGGGACAGCCGACATTAAAATTGATCTCGTCATAGCCAAATGTTTCGCCAATACGGGCGGCTTTTGCCAGCGCCTGCGGGTCTGAGCCAGCCAGTTGCAGGGCCAGCTTGTGCTCGGATTTATCAAACCCGAGCAGGTGCTCCACATCGCCATGCAAAATGGCGGCGGCGGTAATCATCTCGGAATATAAAAAGGCGTGGCGCGTAAGCAACCGGTGGAAATAACGGCAATGCCGGTCAGTCCAGTCAATCATGGGGGCGACAGAAAATATTTTTTCTTTATGCTTCAATGTATCATGATGTATTTTAGAGATCGAAACGGGGACAACTGCACATCTAAACGGATCTTGGCGCCTGATTTGGACATCTTTTGCCCCTATGTGCACAGAATTTGCGCAGAAAACAAGAAGAGCTCAGAGGCAATGATCGGCCTGGCAAGCCTGGATCAACCAGCATTCAACTGGAATCTCTTGAATGCAGGTTGATCTAGAGTGGCTCATGCCCCTGAAATTTTATCAGTTTTCCTGTTTCAAAGAGGCTTTCCCAGGTTATAATCCGGTTGCAATCGCATATTTCGCGTTCAGTGTTATGGGTATAAAAATATCATACGATTCACCCGGCAAGTGATCCTGAAGCGTGCTGACGGGAGATGTTGATGAATCTGGTGCAACTTGCCTTTTCCGATGTTTTGCTCATTGAGCCGCGTGTTATTGGTGACGGGCGCGG
>CAZHLV010000063.1:0-2545 GCA_964533415.1 uncultured Hyphomicrobiales bacterium | reverse complement strand
CTGGATCAACCAGCATTCAACTGGAATCTCTTGAATGCAGGTTGATCTAGAGTGGCTCATGCCCCTGAAATTTTATCAGTTTTCCTGTTTCAAAGAGGCGTTCCCAGGTTATAATCCGGTTGCAATCGCATATTTCCCGTTCAGTGTTATGGGTATAAAAATATCATACAATTCACCCGGCAAGTGATCCTGAAGCGTGCTGACGGGAGATGTTGATGAATCTGGTGCAACTTGCCTTTTCCGATGTTTTGCTCATTGAGCCGCGTGTTATTGGTGACGGGCGCGGATTGCATTTCCAAATCCCGCCACATGCGCAAGACAAACTTGTCCAGATGGTGCGCGGCGCAGCGCTTGATGTGGTTGTTGATATAAGGAGGGACTCACCCGAATTCGGACGCCATGTCACCGCCCTTATCAGTGCTGAAAACAAGCGCCAGATATTTATTCCCAAAGGCTTTGCCCACGGCTTTTTGACTTTGGAGCCAGACACCGAAGTGCTGTACAAGACCAGCGACTATCATGAGCCTTCATGCGACAAGGGCCTGGCATGGAACGATCCAGCGCTGGCTATTGCCTGTCACCGCACTTATGGTTTTCCGGTGCTTGTTTCCAATTGCTCAAACAATTACGGCCCCTGCCAGTTTCCCGAAAAACTGATCCCGCTGATGATTATCATCGCGCTGGAAAACCGGGCGCTGCCGGTCTATGGCAATGGCTCGAATATCCGTGACTGGTTGCATGTGGAAGACCATGTCAGAGCGCTGCACCTGATCCTTGCCAAGGGACGGGTAGGCGAAAAATACAATGTCGGCGGGCGCAATGAACGCAGCAATCTGCAAGTTGTCGAACGGGTGTGTGAACTGCTTGATGAACTCAGGCCGACCGAACGGCCACGGCGCGAATTAATTAGCTTTGTAACTGATCGCCCCGGCCATGACCGGCGTTATGCCATTGACGCCACCAAGCTGGAAGGCGAGCTTGGCTGGCGGGCATACGAGGGTTTTGACAGCGGCACGGAGAAAACCGTGCGCTGGTATCTCGATAATGAAGACTGGTGGCGACCGCTGCACAACAAGGTTTACGGGGGCGGGCGGCTGGGGCTGCCGGATCATGAAACATGAAGCTGCTGGTCGCTGGAGCCACGGGGCAACTGGGCCGCTCACTGGCTCGGATCGCCGGTCAGCGCGGCATCGAGATTGCCGCTTTGGGTCGTTCCAAGCTTGATCTGACGGACCCGGAAAGCGTTAAAGACACCATTACCCAGCTCATGCCGGAATTTGTCATCAATGCCGCCGCCTATACTGGCGTCGATGCGGCTGAAAAAAACAGTGACCTGGCTTTTGCCATTAATCGCGATGGCGCGGCGCGGCTGGCGAAGACATGTGCGGAGGATGGTATTCCAATTATCCACATCTCAACGGACTATGTCTTCGACGGCCTGAAAATACCAGCTTATGCCGAAACGGACCAATGTCGTCCTCTTGGCGTTTATGGCCGGTCCAAACTGGAAGGGGAACGGGCCGTTATCGCCGCCAATCCCCACCATATCATAGTGAGAACCTCATGGCTTTACAGCCCGTTCGAGCATAATTTTGTCAAAACCATGCTGCACCTTGCGCAAACACACGATAAGATCGATGTCGTTGATGACCAGTTTGGCAACCCAACCTATGTTCCTCATCTCGCCGGGGGAATATTGCAGCTTGCCGGACATTTGTACCGGACCGGTCATGACGACAAGCCATGGGGGATATACAATATGACTGGCGCGGGCCACGCGACATGGTGTGGTTTTGCCCGCGAAGTCCTTGCTTGCTCGGCAAGGCTTGGCGGCCCCACGGCGAGCGTTCGCCCCATAACCACGTCCGAATACCCGACACCGGCAAAACGGCCCGCCAATTCGCGGCTTGATTGCTCGAAACTTTCAAGCATATTTGGCATAGCCCTGCCCGACTGGCGCACCGGGACGGCTGAGTGCGTCAGCGAACTGATAAAAAGGGATCCCAGATGAAAGGCATTATCCTCGCCGGGGGAAGCGGCACGCGGCTGCACCCGGTAACACTGGCCATATCAAAACAATTACTGCCGGTTTACGACAAGCCGATGATCTATTATCCGCTCACCACCCTGATGCTGGCGGGGATCCGCGATATTCTGGTTATCTCCACGCCGCATGACCTCCCCAGCTTCAAAAAACTGCTGGGCAATGGCAAACAGTGGGGCATCTCGCTTTCTTTTGCCGAACAGCCCGAACCTGGAGGTCTGGCGCAGGCCTATATTATCGGCGCTGATTTTGTCGGCGGAGAGCCATCGGCGCTTATACTGGGCGATAATATATTTTATGGCCACGGACTTTGCGATCTACTGAGAAACGCCGTCGAAAGGCCAAATGGCGCCACGGTGTTCGCCTATCACGTGAATACCCCGCAGCACTACGGGGTTATTGAGTTCGATGACAATGGCAAGGCCGTGTCTATCAAGGAAAAGCCACAACAACCAAAGTCGAGCTGGGCCGTAACCGGACTTTATTTTTATGATTCAAAAG
>CAZHLV010000062.1:0-10660 GCA_964533415.1 uncultured Hyphomicrobiales bacterium | reverse complement strand
AATCAAAACCAGGCTCTATCTCCTTGATGTCGATCAACTTGTCTGCATTCAAGAGATTCTTCTTGAGCGCAGGTTGGCCTAGGGGGTCTGCGGCTCCATGTCCCCGGTATCGGGCGCCTGATCGCCGGCCTTGTGCTTGTTTCCGGTAGCCGGAACAGCCGAGCCTGAATCAGGCTTGTCATCAGGCGATTCACGATGCGGCTTGATGCCCTTTAGCAATCCCTTGATCTCATCACCGCTCAGCGTTTCATATTCAAGCAACCCCTTGGCGATGATGTGCAGTTCATCAACATGTTTTTTCAGCAACTCCGTGGCTTTCTTGTACCCGGTTTCGACAAAATCATGCACTTCAGAGTCAATCAGCTTTTGCGTTTCATCGCTCATGTTCTGGGTTCGCGCCACGGAATGACCAAGGAAAACCTCTTCTTCGTTGTCCCCGTAAGCCAGTGGGCCGAGCTTGTCACTCATGCCATACTGGGTCACCATGGCCTTGGCCATGCCGGTGGCCATCTTGATGTCCGATGAAGCGCCCGAGGTCACCATGTCCTTGCCAAAAATCATTTCCTCGGCGACACGCCCGCCCATGGCCACAACGATATCCGCCTTCATCTTGGCCTTGGTCACCGAAAGCTGGTCGCGCTCGGGAAGACGCATGACCATGCCCAGCGCCCGCCCGCGCGGAACGATCGTGGCCTTGTGAATAGGATCGGAAGCCGGCATATACAGCGCCGCCAGCGCATGGCCACCTTCATGATAGGCGGTGAGTTTACGCTCATCTTCCGTCATCACCATGGAGCGGCGTTCCGAGCCCATCATGATCTTGTCCTTGGCGTCTTCAAACTCGGCCTGGGTCACCATGCGCTTGGAACGCCTTGCCGCCAGAAGCGCCGCCTCATTGCAGATATTGGCCAGATCGGCACCGGAAAAACCCGGCGTTCCGCGGGCAATAACCTTCAGGTCCACATCCGGCGCAATGCGAATCTTGCGCGCATGGACTTTCAAGATCTTCTCACGTCCAATGATATCCGGGTTCGGCACCACCACCTGCCGGTCAAAACGTCCCGGACGCAGCAATGCCGGGTCCAGCACATCCGGCCGGTTGGTCGCGGCGATCAGGATAACCCCTTCATTGGCTTCAAACCCGTCCATTTCCACCAGAAGCTGGTTGAGGGTCTGCTCACGCTCGTCATTACCGCCGCCAAGCCCGGCGCCGCGATGACGGCCCACCGCGTCGATTTCATCAATGAAGATGATACAGGGGGCATTTTTCTTGGCCTGCTCGAACATATCGCGCACCCGGCTGGCGCCGACGCCAACGAACATCTCGACGAAATCTGAGCCCGATATGGTGAAAAACGGCACATTTGCCTCGCCTGCAACGGCCCGCGCGATCAGGGTTTTACCGGTGCCCGGAGGGCCTACCAGCAATGCACCCTTGGGGATACGCCCGCCCAGTTTCTGAAACTTTTGTGGATCACGCAAGAACTCGACCACCTCTTCAAGCTCTTCTTTCGCCTCGTCAACACCGGCCACGTCCTCAAAGGTTACCCTTCCATGCGCCTCGGTAAGCAACTTGGCTTTCGACTTGCCAAATCCCATGGCCCCGCGCCCCGAACCCTGCATCTGGCGGATAAAGAAAATCCATACGCCGATCAGCAACAGCATCGGGAACCACGAGACAAAAATACTGAACAGCGGGCTTTTTTCCGTCGGTGCGGCGGAAATATCCACGCCCTTCCTGGTCAGTTTGTCGATAAGCCCCGCATCCTTGGGCGCATAGGTTTTGAACGCGCGGCCATTGGAATAATGCCCCGAAATCGTATTGCCGGAAATGGTCACATCCCTGATATTGCCCTGATCTACCTCGGCCAGAAGCTGGGAATAGGTCATTTCAGGCCCTGAACGCTCACGTCCTGGTCCCTGAAACAGATTGAACAGGGCCACCAGAAGAAGCCCGATTATGATCCAGAGCGCAAAGTTCTTGAAATTATTCACGAGGGAGATGTCCTTAAAAAACGAGTGTACAAGTTGCCATTGCCCCCAAACGCCAAAAGCTTTGCCATGGGATCAAACGGGTAAAGTTGATCTTAAGATAAGGCCGCCACACCGGTTTGCCAAGGCGCAGATCATACTATCGTGAACGAGCAGCCTTAACCGGTTAACAATATCTGTTGCTTCTGGAAAAATTCTGCCTTGAAATCTCCTTCCCGATAATCTGAACCCTCCTGGATATAACCGGCAAAAGGAACCGCCAGAAGTACTCCGGCGCGCCAGAATGAAACCAGTGACTGCCCCGCCGCCGCAGGCAGTTTTTCTATATCAAGACCTTGTTTTTTCAAAAACCGCCAGCCTTCGCTCCCAAGCATGCGGGCATGAAAAGCCCGCTCACCTGATGCAGGCGCCTTTACCAGAAAACGATTGTCCCAGACATGTTCCCGGCCCGGCTCAAGCTTGACATCGTTCAGCTTGTCCCCGCGCAATTCACGGACGAACCATAGCCGTCCAGCCCGCCGGAAAACCCGGCAGCCGCCAAGTGTCGCGCCTCTTTCATCTCCGCAAGTCACATGTTCAAAAAGAGCCTCGATCTTGCTGCGCCGGGGGGGATGTGGCCGGCCACCGACAGCGCCCAGAATCCGCCGTAACACACGCTGCCCCGTCTCCTCAGGGGCCGCGGCCAGAACCGCATGTTCCAGGTGCACAAATCCGCCCGCAGACACATCTCCCGCCTTCTCGATCAGGTTATCCGCCAGCGTATCGAGATAATCGCAAATACGGGTCAGGCGCTTGGCGCTTTGGCAAATCACCGTGGCTTCAAAGCCTTCATTTTCAAGATGCGCAAGCCCGCGGCGAATACGCACCCGTTCATATTTTGGATCCTGGTTGGAGGGGTCCTCCAGCCAGCCATGACCGGCCTCTTGCAATGTCGCTACCAGGCGCGCCTTGGGAATCTGGAGCAAGGGCCGCAAAATCCGCACCCCCTCGCGCCAGCTTGCAACGCGCATGCCGCAAAGTCCGTCAATGCCGCTTCCCTTCATGAAACGCATCAGCACGGTCTCGGCCTGGTCATCAAGATGATGACCTAAAACCAGAGCCCCGGCCCCATTCGCCCGGCACCAGCTTGTCAGCAGGCCATAGCGCGCTTCACGCGCCGCCGCCTGAACCCCGGTTTGCGGTTTTTCCCCGCGCCAGAAAAGGAGGTGATGTTGAAGCCCCAGTTCAGCAGCCCATTTTCCCACCTGTTCAGCCTCGGTCCGGGCCGCCATGCGCAACCCGTGATCGACGCTCAAGACATGGAAACAAAGCTTCGGGGCAAAAGCCTTGCCCCACCGGGCCAGCAACCACATCAGGGCCATGCTGTCAGCTCCGCCTGAAACCGCCAGGGCCAGATGCGAATATTCCTTGAGCGGCGCAAACAGGGCCGCAGCTTCCTCCGCGCCTACCGGTCGTCCCGCAGAACCGCCCCTGGAGGATTTCATGTTTTCATTGAGCCGGCGCCAAGCCAGTGCCGGCGAGACATGAAAGACCTAGCATCCGGCACGGCGGCGCTCCCGGGCGGCGCGTTTCTTGATGGCTTTTGGCGCACGCGGGAACTTGCGCGACAATTCTGCCAGCGAGGCACAGCCTGCATCTTTTTGCCTCAGTTTGAACAAGGTCATGCCCAGCTTCAGCAAGCTCCCCGGCGCCTTGCTGGACTTGGCATATTTTGTATAGCCCAGCAAAAAGGCATCTGCCGCCGGGCGGTATTGCCGCCGGGCATAATAGCTCTCACCTAGCCAGTACTGGGCATTGCCCGCCAGGGACGAGTTGCCAAACCGGCTCAAAAAAGCCTGAAAAGCCCTCTGCGCGCTCTTGTAATCCCGCCGTAAAATCAGGCCGTAAGCCTGATCGTAACTTTCCTGCGGGCTTTGCCCCGGGGCAGCCCCGGCCAGCATCCGGTCATCAGGATTAAGCTCAAGATTGAGCGCCGAGCCGGGAATCACGCCAAGCGGGCGAATGGTCGCCGCCCGCGCCGCATCAAGCGGCGCATCATCGGCCAATCCGCGTTCAGCGCCTGAATACTTTGTCCGTGGTTTGGGAACTGGCCGGGTAACGGAACTGCGTTTGTGCCCTTTCTTGCCCGGCTTGATGCTATTGAAACGAAATTCGGTATCCTGCGAGAAACGCTCAAAGCGCCGCTCCATCTGCTCCATGCGGTGCGCCTGTTCCTCCATCTTGCCGGTCAATTCACGCAATTGCGCCTCAAGGCGGTTAATACGCAAGGACAAGGCCGCCGCCTCGCGCGAAGACAGTGCATGAGAAGGCGCAGCCGCAAGCAAAACAAACCCTGCCCCCAGGGCGAGAAACCAGAACAAACGAATTTTAGAAATACCTTGCACTATAAGATCAGCTCCCCGCGCCGCTCGTCACAACGGTTACCGCCCGCCGGTTCTGCGACCAACATGAAATATTGTCACAAGTCGCCACCGGGCGTTCCTTGCCAAAAGACAAGACTTTCATCCGGGATGAAGCTACCCCCAGCGAGGCCAGATAGGCCCGGGTGGTGGATGCCCGGCGTGCCCCAAGGGCAATATTATATTCGCGGGTTCCGCGCTCATCCGCATGGCCCTCGATGCGCACCTTGATCTTGGGGTAGGTTTTCAGCCACGCTGCCTGGCGCTGCAAGGTCGCCCGTGCGGTGCTGCTCAGGCTGGTCTGGTCAGTATCGAAAAACACCCGGTCCCCGACATTGAGATTGAAATCCTCAACACTGCCCGGCACCGCATTTCCGCTGGCAGAGCTGCTTAGCTTGCCCGGATCATTGGTACATGCGCCAAGCCCGGCAAGCAGCACAAGAACACCAAGCCATCTGAATTTTGAAAATACCCGCATCATCACCAATAAAACCTTTTAAATCACTCTTCCACACCGGTTAACAAAACGTAAGCCGGTAAAGATACCGGAAACAAACATCCCTAACCATTTATTTCAGCCTGTCAGATTCCCGGACCGTTTTAGTTCACAAGCGGCGACCAGGCCGGATCTGAAGCAAATCCCGGGGTTTTTACCCGCCGCTCATTATAGCCCGTCAGATCAATCTGATAAAGGCTTGGACCACCATTCGCACCGCGGCTTTCCCGGAAAAACATCAGCACCCGCCCGTTGGGCGCCCAGGTCGGCCCTTCATTATGATAGCCCGAGGTCAATATCCGCTCACCAGAGCCATCCGTCTTCATCACCCCGATCTGGAATTTCCCCCCGGTGCGTTTGGTGAACGCAATAAGGTCACCGCGCGGCGACCAGACGGGCGTGGAATAGCTGCCCTTGCCAAAACTGATCCGCCTGGGGTTGGAGCCATTGGCATTCATGACATATATCTGCTGCCGTCCGCCCCGGTCGGATTCAAAAGCCACCTTGCGTCCATCCGGCGAGTAGCTCGGTGCGGTATCGATGGAAGGTGAATTGGTCAGCCGCGTCCAGCGCCGCGAGCGCAAGTCCATGGTATAGATATTGGCGTTTCCGTCTTGTTGCAAGGACAAGATCACCTGCTGGCCGTTAGGCGAAAAACGCGGCGCAAAACTCATGCCGGGGAAATCGCCGATCATTTCGCGCTGGCCGGTCTCGATATTGAGCAGATACACCCGTGGCCGCCCGCCCGCATAGGACATGTAGGTGATCTCCTGGGTTCGCGGTGAAAAACGCGGTGTTAAAACAAGGCTTTTGCCCCGTGTCAGATAGCGCAGGTTAAACCCGTCCTGATCCATGATCGTCAAGCGCTTGATGCGCCGGTCCTTGGGGCCACTCTCGGAAATGAACACGATCCGGGTATCAAAATACCCCTTCTCGCCGGTCAGGCGCTTATAGATGGCATCGGCGATCATATGCGCCACCCGCCGCCAGTTTTTTGGAGTGGTAAAAAACTGCAAGCCGGTCATCTGTTTCTGCGCCACCACGTCCCATAGCCGGAACTCGGCCTTGAGCCGCCCATCTGAAACCCGCCGGATACGCCCGGTCACCAATGCCTGGGCATTAATCACCCGCCAGTCACCAAAGCGCGGCGTTTTGCCAAAATCATTGATCTTCTCAATAAAGGCTTTTTTTTCAATCGTCCGGAACAGCCCCGAGGAACGCAGGTCCTGTGAAATCACGGCGGCGATATCTTGCCCAAAGCGGACTTCCCTAGCCGATTTGCCAAGCAGGTCGGTGATTGCCACCGGCAGGGGTTCCACCTTGCCCCTTGTGATATCAATCTCGATAAGGGCCATGGCCCGTGGCACCGGCAAGGCCAGGATAAAGAGCAAAAAGGCCCAGAACGAGCGGATCAGAATCGATCGCATTTTTGTTGTATACACCATGGAGCTATCTTCCAAACATCTCTCGCGGATCAAAAGTTACACGCACATCCCGCCAGGTCTCGTATTTTTCCGGCGGCAGCTCATAATTCTGGCACCTTATCACGGCCCGGATGGCGCTTTCCGCGGCAATTTCAAACAGCGGGTCCGGGTTGGAATTGACCAGCACCGGCGGCGCGGCCAGAGAGCCATCGCGCTTGAGCTTCAGTTTCAGGCGGATTTGCAGATCCTGCGCATCTTCCACCCCGATGGGCGGTGACCAGCATTGTGATATCTGCGTCCGCAGGGCGTCAAGCTCGGACATGGTCAGTTTCATGTCTACCCCGCGCATTACGCCTTGCCGCGAAGGCGCCGGAGGCTGGCGTTCAGGTTCAAGGGCTTCCTCGGGCGTCTTGTTCAGCAAGGCGGCAATCTTGTCCGGGTTAAACTCGCGTTTTGGCCTGGGTTTGCGGCGCGGTGGTCTTGGCTTGCGCCGCGGCAGGGGCACCGAAGCCAGCTTGGGGGCTGGTTTTTTATTGGCCTTGGGTTTTGGCTTTGGTTCCGGTTCTGGCTTGGGCTTTGGCCGAGGTTCAGGCCGTGGTTCAGGTGGCGCCACAGCCGCTTTTGGCGCCGCAGGTTCGGGTTTTGGCGCAGGTTCGGGTTTTGGTGCAGGCTCCACCCTTTTGGGCGGTTCTTTCTGAGCAGGCTTGGGCTTGGGTTTTGGCTTGGGCTTTGGTTTTTCTTTCGGAACCGGCTTTTTCTCCGGCTTCGTTTTGGCCTGGAGCTTGGTGAATTCGGCAATCGTCAACAATTCAACCGGCAGGCTCCTCGTCTTGGCCACTTCAAAGCGCTCGGGCGCAGGCAAACCAATCACGGCGGCCAATAAGATCATGGCGTGTAACAGTGATGAAACGAGCAAGCCAAGCCGCACTATTTTTCCTCTGATTCGGTTACCAGACCGATCCGCTTGAACCCCGCCTTGTAGATCGCGCCCATAACTTTCATGACCGCCTGATAATCAACGCTCTTGTCCCCGCGCACGAAAATCCTCTCGTTATAGCCGCTCTCGGGAATGGCCAGCAATTTGGGGACAACTTCATCCAGTTCCACCTTCGTGTCCTGCAAGAAAATCTGCCCCGTCCCATCAACCGAAATCGTCAGCGGTTCCTTGTCTCCCTGCAAGGGCTTGGCGGAGGTTTCGGGCAGATCAATCGGCACCCCCACGGTCAGCAGGGGCGCGGCCACCATAAAGACAATCAACAGCACCAGCATGACATCCACGAACGGGGTTACATTGATTTCCGCCATGGGCTTGTAGCGCCCGCGCATTTTGCGCAGCCGCCTTGTGTGGCCGCTGGCCTGGGCCGGGGTCATAGCCATGATCTTATTCTCTCTCCTCAAGCTGGCGCGATAAAATCGCGATAAACTCATCGGCAAAGCCTTCCAGCCTTTGCGCATGACGCGAAAGGTCAGCGGAAAACTTGTTGTAAAACACCACTGCCGGAATCGCCGCCAGAAGGCCGAGAGCAGTTGCAAACAGCGCCTCGGCGATACCCGGCGCCACTACCGCAAGATTGGTCGTCTTGCTGGCCGCAATCGCCTGAAACGAGGTCATGATGCCCCAGACCGTGCCGAACAGTCCAACAAAAGGCCCCGTCGCCCCCAGCGAGGCCAGGAACAGCATGCGCCGTTCCATCCGTTCCAGTTCCCGGGCAATGGTCACATCCATGACCTTTTCCACTCGCATCTGGATACCGCCCGCGCTCAAGGCGTGGCCATGTTCTTGCGAGCGCCGCCACTCGCGCATTGCCGCCACAAAAAGCGAAGCCATGGACTGATCCGTCAGATGCGCATAGCTGGTGTAAAGATCTTCCAGCGATTGTCCGGACCAGAACACCTGCTCAAAGCGCATTGATTGCCGCTTGGCCCGGGCAAACATGATGATTTTCTCAAACACGATGGACCACGACCAGACCGAGGCCAGGATAAGGCCGATCACCACCAGCTTGACAACAATATGCGCCTGAAAAAACAGCGCCAATATGGAAATACTTCCGCCCGGCGCACCTAAAGCCGACGCCATTTCATTCATATCAATATCCCCGCATTGCCCCGGATTCGGGTGAATACATTCCTTTGAAGCCCAAATTTGTTCAAAACGTGACTCTGTACAACCAGCTTATTCGCGATTCGTTCCTAGTTATAGCAAATATACCGGGGCCTGAACCCTTGACTTGCCCGATTTCATAAAACCGCGTTAGTCTTGCTGTCATGTTTTCCGGCTTTATCAAGGCAAACCCAACAGGACCCAAGACAAATAATAATGAATTTCTCACAATTTCGAGAGCTCTTCGCTCCTGACCAGGGGCAAATCTCCATTCGCGAAAAAGCTCTTTCAGCCCTGGCGGCCCTCATTGGCATTGCCCTTGTCATGGCCGCCAGCATGATCTGGCTCGCACCGAACACATTGCCCTGGATTGTCGCTTCCATGGGCGCTTCTGCTGTCTTGTTGTTCGCTGTTCCCATGGGGCCGCTTTCCCAACCCTGGGCCTTTGCCGGCGGGCACATGGTCTCCGGAGCCATTGGCATCACCGTGGCCATGCTGTTTCCTGAGCAAACCCTGATCGCCGCCGCCCTGGCCGTCTCCCTGGCCATCTTTGCCATGTATGTCACCCATTCCCTGCATCCGCCCGGCGGTGCAACAGCGCTCACCGCCGTCATGGGCGGCGCGGATATTCACGCCATGGGCTATGACTACCTTCTCACCCCCGTTGCGGTGAATATCGCTGTCATGCTTATCTGGGCGCTTGCCATCAATAACCTGCTGCCCAACCGGTGCTACCCGTCTGGACTAAAAGCATGGCGGGCGCGCAAAAACACGGTAATCGGCGAAGATAAAGCGGATATCAACATCACCATTGGCCGCGAGGATCTCGAATTCGCCTTGCGGGAAATGGACGAGTTTCTCGATGTCTCCGAGGATGACCTGACAAAAATCTTCGCCATCTCGGCCGATCATGCACGGCGAAAACGGATGGGCGAGTTGCTTTGCGGCGAGATCATGACCAAGGACGTGATCTTTGTCCGGCCCTATACCGATATCGAGGAAATCTGGGGCCTGATGCGCAATCACCGAATTCGTGGGGTGCCGGTCATTGACGAACACCGCCATGTGAGCGGCATCGTGACCATTGCCGATTTTCTCAATCTGGCCATGCAGGAAAACGGTGAGACCCTGCTGCAGCGTTTCCAGAATTTCATCCGCAGATCAAGTGATAAAAGCAACGCCAGGCCGCAAACCGCCGCCGAGGCTATGACGGCTCCGGCCATTTGCGCCAGAGCTGACCAGCATATCCTGGAGCTGTTTCCGCTTTTTTACAAAAAGGGTATTCACCACCTTCCCATCATTGACAAGAATGGGCGGCTTTGCGGCATGATTACCCCTAAAAACCTGCTCATTGCCCTGCATGCCACCTTGCCGGGGAAAGGAACCTGATTCAAGCTGAAATATAAAGGGAAAACGAACATGAATGGTACTCCGTAGGGGAATCGAACCCCTGTTTCCGCCGTGAGAGGGCGGCGTCCTGACCGCTAGACGAACGGAGCACGGTCGAAGACAGCATATAGCAAGCCGGTCCGGGGCTGTTCAAGCGTTATCTGATTATTTTTGCCGGAGAATGAAGCGGGCGTGTTCCTTTCCCCTTTTGATGTCATAGATGACGATCTGGCCGCCATTGCCGCTCTTGGGGGCGATATGAACGGCCAGGGTATTGCCGTTGACCTGCATGGAGCGGATCTGCGAATTGGCGGGGATGAGGGTTTCCACGGCGAGGGGGGCGGAAGTTGTGCCTGAAGCGGTGTTTTTCTCTCCCGATTGTGATACACGGGAGATCACGGTGGCAATGACGACAATGAAGCCAACAACCAGGAGAACGCCCATGATGATAACCGCAGCCAGAAGGGCGCGGGGCGGTTTGATCCGGGCGCTGCCGTGATCCGGCATGGCCGGATTGTTATCCTGAGGATTGTTTTTTGAACTCATGACGACCTCCATGAAGCAAATCCGGACATTTAGTGTCTCTCCCGATGATGCGGGCGAACGGCTGGACCGGTTCATCAGTGACCGGGTTGATCTGAGCCGCGCCCGGGTGAAGGCCCTGGTCAAGCAGGGTCATGTCGCGCGCGGTGATGTTACATGGCCCGAGCCGGCCACAAGGGTCAAGCCCGGAGAGACCTATAGCCTTGAAATTCCGCCGGCAGAACCGGCAATTCCCAAGCCCCAGGCAATCAAACTTGACGTGGTCTATGAAGACGAGGCGCTGATCGTGATTAACAAGCCGCCCAATATGGTG
>CAZHLV010000061.1:0-6061 GCA_964533415.1 uncultured Hyphomicrobiales bacterium | reverse complement strand
CATAGAGGATCTTGGCCTTGCCCTCATAAATACGGCGGCGGCGATTCATGCTGTTGTGCCTTTGAATTGGAATCAGATATCAACGGAATGGCAAATTAACCCATGCGGCCCACTTTCACAATGCAGTAGCTCAACTTATCTATAAGTAGGATGGGGGTGGGTTTGCGCTTGGGATTTCCAGGCCATTCACCTATCATTCGGCAAAAGGGACTGCAAACAAGGGAATACAGCGCAGATGAACAACACGTTTGATAAACGCGAAGAAGGCTTTGAGGTCAAGTTTGCCCGCGAAGAGAAGCTCAAATTCAAGGCCACGGTGCGGCGCAACAAGAATATCGGCTTATGGGCCGCCGGGCTGATGGGGCTTGAAGGCGAAGCTGCCGATGAATATGCCTCGGCCATTGTCAAGGAAGACTTCCTGGAGCCGGGTGACGAGGATGTCTTCCGCAAGATCCGCCGGGATTTCGATGCTGCCGGGGTTGAGCAGTCCGATCACCAGATTCGCCGCACCATGCGCGAGATGCTGGCCGCGGCCATGGAAGAGGTTCGCAAGGAAGAATAACAAGCGGGGCATGCCCCGGCCTGCAACATGTTTCCCGGTCCCCGAATCTCTTGAGCTTCGAGGACCGCTGATGACACAGGTTTTAAAAATCGCCCTCGGCAGCGCGCTTGCCTATGGCCATGATCTTTTTCTTGATGCCAATGGCTTCCTTGCGCAGATCATCGGGAAGCCGCTTGCCGCCATAGATCATCGGGTCCATGTTGAGGGTATAGATCCACAACTGCCCTTTTTTATCCTCAACCACGGTAACCCGGCAGGGCAGGTAAGCGGCGTATGAATCGTCAAAATCAAGCATTTTTGCCGCCGTCAGGGGATTGCAGTAGAGATAAATCTTGACCTTGCGGTAATCCTTGCCGGTCATTGCCGAGATCTGGTTGGAAAGGGGCAGGGCGCCTACATCCTTGATGTTGTTTTCCGCCGCCACGGAGCGAATGGTCTCGTCCAGGTCTTCAAAAGAAAGGTCATCATTGACCTTCCATTTCCATACCGTGGCGGCAACCGGAGAGCCTGTTTTCGCCAGCTTGTCCGCCATTTCCATGTAAACTTCGCCCGCCTTGGGATCAAATTGGTCAAAGGCTTTTTTATATTCATATAAGGGGGCAAGCTTGGGGCCGATAAAAATTGCTCCAATAATGGCCAGGAGGCCGACCAGGGCCAGGAAATTGCGGATGATAGTCAAGGTGGATTCTCCCCGTTCTTGTTCTTGAGGTATTTAATGCGTAGTTCAAGCAGGATGGAAAATACAATCACTTGAATTTGAATGATTCACCAGCCTGCATGAAAAGATCTGAGTTTCCCTGCGTTTTGCCTGTATTTTCAGGCTTTTTATTTCTTCTTCTTCGGCTTTTTCTTTTGAGACTTCTTTTGTGGTGTATTGAGGGTGATGGCCAGCGCGTCAATTTCCGCTGCCGCCTTGCCGCCGGGGTTTAGTTCAAACACCGACAGGCCTTCACTGAAAGACCGCCTGAAATCAATGCGTTGTGAAAGCCGCGGCTTGAGGATGCGAACCCCCTTGAGCTGGGTGAGCGCCTCAAGGGTTTCATCGTTTTCCCGCGTCATATGATGGGTATCGGCGCGGTTAATGAAGGCTATAAGCTCAGGTTTTGTTTTTTTGTGCTTTGTGGCCTCCTTGATAATGCCAATAAAGCGCTGCGTGGACCAAACGTCAGCCTGCGAGGGGGTCACCGGCATGATGATCCGGTCAGCGCGCGCCAGGGCCTGGCGCAGGGCATCCATGTCGGATGTCCCCACATCGACAAAAGCTGCCCCCTTGATGCGCGAGGGAAGAGAGCTCTCCACCCGGATCGCCGGTTCATAAAGCTCTTCGTTGCGCACTTCGATGGTGTCTGACAGTGTCCCTTGCGGATCAAGGTCAAACAGCCGGACGGGATTGCCCTGGTATTCCAGCCACAGGGCCAGATTGAAAACAACAGTGCTTTTTCCCGTTCCGCCTTTGAGGTTTCCTACGACCGTAATCATTTTTGGATTTACTTTGCCGGTTGCGCTCCGGGTTGGGGAGCTGGGTTGAAAAACGGACCTTGCGGCCGAACAGGGTAATTATAGCCATAGGGCGCAGGGCGAAAACCAGGTCTTGCGCCCCAACCGGGATAGCGCCCCCAGGGGGCAGCGCCCGGACCATACTTGCCGGGGCCACGGTTGGCGGCAAAGCGAGGATCTGGAACAGCGCGGCGCGGCGCGGGGTTTGCCCAAGGCGGCATCTGGCCATGGGCTTTCATCTGCGCTTTCCTGCCGGTTTCAGCGTCCTTGCGGGCCTTTTTTACCCATTCGGGCATCTCCGGGGCTTTGAACCGGACGCCCTTGCGCATATCCTCCATGGCCTTCTTGTTTGCTTTTTTCACCCATTCAGGCGGTTTGGGGGGGGTAAATGACGCCCCCTTGCGCATGTCTTCCATGGCTTTCTCATGCGCCTTTTTCACCCATTCGGGCATGGCTGGCGGAGCCGGGGGGCGGTTGCCTTGAAAAGCCGCGCCCTTGCTGGCCCTGGCCTTGGGTTTGGCTGAGAAATCATCGAGCCGCGAACCGCCAAACGGGCTACGCGGTTTGGGAACATCAATCTTCTTGTAGCGTTCGGGCACGGCAAAGAGAGCATCATCGACCTTCTTGACCTTGATGTTGTTGAGCGAACGCGAAACCCCGTTGGGGAAATTCTGCATGACCGCAATCCCCAGATCCGGGTCATATTGAACCGAGCCGCGCTGGTAACTGCCAAAGGGAGACATGTAGAGCACTTCCCAGTTTTCAGCCTTCCGGCCCTCGTCATAAGGCATGATGCCGTGCATAATCATCTGCTGGACACCACCATTCAGATATTCGCGGCGCAGCGCCATCTTGCGTTCTGGATCCCACCAGACATAAACCGAACGCTTGATCTTGTCGGCGCTCACCCGGTATTTTTCAACCTTGAAACCACCCAGTTGTTCATCCCGGTCCTTGACACAGGTGATATTGGGAAGCTTGGGGCAGGGGGTCGCATTTGAAAAATCACCATCAACAGCCGCATCTGGCGTGCCCTTGACTTCAAAATAGGTGCGTGAAAGCGGTGACAAAAAACGCGTGACATTGGCAGCCTTGTCGGTGATCTGGACCACCGGGTTGCCGCGGACCTGAAATTCGAAACGCGAAAGGTGATCCTTGACGGTCAGCTTCCCATAGCGCAGTTGCTGTCCGGGCCGGGTTTCCACGGCATCCGCCGTAAACTCCGCAGCCTGTAGCTGCATGTCTGCGCTTCCTGCCATCAACAGCGCCGACAGGGCAATTGCTGACTTTTTCATCATTCTTGTCTCCATTTTATTGTTCGGGTTCGGAAGGGGCGATTTCCCGCCCCTTCCTGAGAAATGCTTATTTGCTGTCCTTCTTGGGCGCCGCCGGGGCCGGTGCCGGCGGAACAACCGGAGGATATCCATATCCATAAGGCGCATATCCATAGCCCGGATAGCCGCCCCAGCCCGGATAACCATAAGGGCCATAACCGCCATAATAGGGGTAACCATAACCATAGCCTCGGCCATAGCCGCTGCCGCGGCCACTGAAGTTCATGCTGAAGTCGCCATCACCCCAACCGTTTCCAAGACCATTCCAGGGCCCTCCACCCCAGGGGCCCCACCAGGCGTTTGCGTCTGTTGTAAAGGCAGCGGTGGCAAGACCGAGCGATCCGGCCAGCGCAACAGTTTTAAGAAGCTTGTTCATGTGCTTTCCTTCGCTGTTTTCCCTCTTCATGCCAGAAGGTGTGAAAAGGAGGGAGTTCTTTATCACACCGGTTCCAACCTGCCCGGATTCGATTGAGCCAAGCAGGAAATTGAAAATCGCTATGCCGCCCAAATAATCATTATTGCGTATTTCAAGAGCGCCGGTTCAAAACGTGACGTGTTGTTTCAAGAGCCGGCGCTCCTGATCTGTTGTTTACTTGGCGTCAGCCTTGGGGGCTGCCGGAGCGGCAGGCGCTGCCGGGGCCGGAGGCGGAGCCATCCGCGGGTAGCCATAAGGAGCACCATAAGCGCCCGGATATCCGCCATAACCGGGATATCCACCCCAGCCGCCCGGATATCCGCCATAGGGGCCATAGCCGCCATAATAGGGATTGCCATAACCATAGCCACGGCCATAACCGCTGCCGCGGCCACTGAAGTTCATGGAGAAATTACCATCACCATTGCCCCAACCATTGTTGTTCCACGGACCACCGCCCCACCAGGCGCTGGCTTCGGTTGAGAATGCAGCGGCGGCAAGACCCAAAGATCCGGCCAGCGCAACAGTTTTCAGAAGCTTGTTCATGTGCTTCTCCTTTTTTATCCCTCTACTGATGTTGTGCGCGTCAAGGAGGGAGTTCTTTCCACGCTGAATCCAGACCATTTCAAGATCCAGAATTAAAATTTTCATCGTCTTCTCGCCGGACCTCCATACCAGGGCGCAGGCGCAAACCAATTGGGTTCAGGGTAACCCGCGGTTCCGTTTCGTGACGTTGGTTGTGTTTTGTCCTTGGTTTCGCGGGGGCGATAGAGCGGGGCAAATTGCGGAGCATAAGCACCATTTGCAGCCCGGCCTGCATCTATATCCCACGGATTTCCAAAACGCGGAGCAAAGACAGGTTGCCTTTGCCCGTAATACGGCACGCGGCTTCGATAATTTTGCGAGCGGTTCCCGTCCCGGTTCGGGGCGGCCCATGGGTTTTGCCGGTTGGTGTTGATATTGTTGCGCCCGGTCCTCGACCAGGAATTGCGACCGGCCTTGTTCCATGAATTATTGCCTGAACGCACCCATGAATTTCGCGTTCCCGGAGCCCAGGGATTGCGGCTCGGATCTCCCCAGTCAAATCCGGGAGGTTGCGGATATCCATAGGGCATGGCAGCGGGTGGCATGATGGGTGCAGGATAGATACCGGCTGGCGGCTGGGGCGCCGGATAGGCCGGGCGCATGTCGGTGTTCCCCGTGGTTCGGGGGCGGGCAGGTTGAACCGCCGCCGGGACCGGAGCCGGACCGGGAGGTTGCATGAGCTTCATGGGCTCGATCTTGGCAGGTTTTGCCGGTTCCGGCATTACCTTTCCCGCCGGTTTCGATGTTCCCGTCAAGGCTGGAGAAACCGGCCAGATTGGCGCTCTTTCTGGTTTCTGGTTTGTTTTTTCCGGGTGGCTTGGATCGAAACCAAGGGGAGGGAAGGCATCATGACCTTGAGCCAGAATCACGGGGCGTTTCGCTGGCAAGATCCATCTGTTCATGGCTGGTGTTCCATTGTCGGGCGCAAAGGTAACCATGCTCGCCGCTTGTGATGGAGCCAGATGCGCCATGTAACAGCCTGTCACAAGGGCCGGGAAGGCGCCTAATGTCATCAATGCCCTGTGCTGCATCATGTTACTCCTTCTCATCCGGTATCTGTTTCAACTTGATGCCCCGCCGCACTCGGCTTCCCTGCGGACGGCGCGCCGGTCTCAGGTTTTTGGCGCTGATCTTGCGTTTGCCCGGTGAAGAGGCCTTGGCCGACTGGCGGCGCGGTGAATTTCCGGGTTTCTCCCTGGTTCCTGCCTCATTGACGGTTTTTTTCCTTGCCCCTGCTGTGGTTGTTCTTGATTTTGTTTTTGCAGGTTTTACTCGTGCTCCGGCCTTTTTCCGGGCCTGCTCGGCGGCTTTTTCCCTGGCCGCATCCTTGGCTTTTTTCCGGGCCTGCTCGGCGGTTTTCTTTTTCGTTGCCTTTTCAGCTTTCTTTTTTGTTACATCAGCCGGTTTCTTTTTCGCCTTGTCAGAAGCGATCTTCTTGGGTGCTGGTTTTGTCTTGCTTGAGGCTTTACGGGCTGATTCTTCATCGGATCTAACCTCGGCCATCTTGATAGACTCGGCTTCAACCTTGACCCGGGATTTTGCCTTGCCCCTGGTTTTTTTCTTCGCCTTTGAAGCTGAATGTTTTTCCGTCTTTTCCGTCTTTTCCGCTTTTTTTGCCTTGCCTTTTGACTTTGTCTTTTTTGCTTTTTTCCTGGCCTTTTTCTTCTT
>CAZHLV010000060.1:0-6748 GCA_964533415.1 uncultured Hyphomicrobiales bacterium | reverse complement strand
AAAACACGCCCAAGGGCCAGATGGCCAACAAGTTCCGCGATCTTGTCGCCGAGCGCCTGAAAGGCAAGGTCAAGGTAGAAGTTTTCCCCAACGCCCAGCTTTTTGGCGACAACAAGGTGCTTGAGGCCATTCTTCTCGGTGACGTGCAACTCGCCGCCCCCTCTCTTTCAAAGTTCAAGAAATACACCAAGAAACTTCAGGTCTTCGATCTGCCCTTCTTGTTCAAGGACATCAACGCGGTGGAAAAGTTCCAGAACAGCCCGGCCGGCAAAGGCCTGCTGCGCTCCATGGAAAGCAAGGGCCTGATCGGTCTTGGCTACCTGCATAACGGCTTGAAGCAGATGTCCGCCAGCAAGCCCCTGCGGGTTCCCGCCGACGCAAAGGGACTGAAATTCCGCATCATGTCATCGGATGTTCTGGCCGCCCAGTTCCAGGCTGTTGGCGCCCTGCCGCTCAAAAAACCATTCTCGGAAGTTTTCACATTGTTGCAGACACGGGCAATCGATGGCCAGGAGAACACCTGGTCAAATATCTATTCGAAGAAATTCTTCGAGGTGCAGCCCTTCATTTCCGAGACCAATCACGGCGCCCTTGATTATCTCATCATCACTTCGGCTGAATTCTGGAATGGCCTGCCCGCCGACATCCGCGCCGAGCTTGAAAAGGCCCTCGACGAAGCCGTGGCGCTCGGTAACAAGGTGGCCATCGAAAAAGCCGTCAAGGATCGCCAGAAAATCATTGATTCAGGCCGCTCCAAGGTGCTGACCCTGACCCCTGAAGAAATGGACAAATGGCGCGCCGCCATGAAACCGGTATGGACCAGGTTTGAAGACCAGATCGGCAAGGATCTGATCGCCGCCGCCGCAGCCTCAAACTAGATTAACCTGCGTTCAAGCGGAATCGCTTGAACGCAGATAAGTTGATTGACATCAAGCAGATAGAGCAACGGTAGCGCGTTCACTTGAACGCACGTTGCTCTAGAGCGCCTCCAGAAAAGCGGAAACCGGTTTTCCGATAAGAAGTGCGCAAGAACGAAGTGCGCAAGAGCTAATGTGTTAGAGCACGGTTTTGGATAAAATAATGCAGCAAACAAAAAGCCAGAACTTCATGCTCTGAAAGCCACAAACCAACACCGGCATCCGGCGCCCGGAAGACCCACCGGGCACCGGCAATATGCAAAGCAAAAGCCAGGGAACGGGGACATTATGAACGCAAGTTTTTTCAATAAAATCGAAGAAGGCATCATCGCCCTGCTTCTTGTAAGCATGACGCTTCTGGTATTCGTCGAAGTCGTGATGCGTTTTGGTTTTCATACCGGCTTTATGTGGGTGGAAGAACTCACCCTTCACATTTCCGCCTGGATGGTGCTTTTTGGCGCCTCTTACGGTGTTCGCGTCGGCGCACATATCGGCGTTGATGCTCTCATCAAGCATGTCAGCCCGGGCCTGCAACGGGTATTCGGGGTCATCGCGGTCTCGTTATCAATTCTCTACTGCGCCTTGCTTGGTTACGGTGCATGGATTTATCTGTCAAAAATCCATAAAATCGGCATTGAAATGGAAGATTTGCCACTTCCCAAATGGATCGCCCATTCCATCATGCTGTTCGGCATGATTCTGCTGGCGCTGCGCCTGTTTATTTTGCTCATCCAGATCATTCGCGGTAAGACCCGCGGCTTCGAAATGGCCGATGAAGCCAAAAAGGCGCTTGAAGATATCAAGGCCGGGCAGGAGTTGCGCACATGACCACGCTTACCCTTTTCGTCTTGCTGTTTGGTTGCATGCTCATTGGTATGCCAATCTCCTTTTCGCTTGGCCTTTCCAGCGTTGTCACGATATTGCTGTTCTCCAATGATTCACTAGCCTCTATTGCCCTGAAAATGTTTGAGAATGTCTCGGAGCATTACACGCTTCTGGCCATTCCGTTTTTCATTCTCTCCTCTGCATTCTTGTCCACTGGCGGCGTTGCCAAGCGCTTGATTCGTTTTGCCATGTCAGTGGTAGGACACATAAGGGGCGGCATTGCCATGGCCTCGGTGCTGGCCTGCATGATGTTTGCCGCCGTCTCCGGCTCATCCCCGGCCACCGTCGCGGCCATTGGCACCATTGTCATTGCCGGCATGGTAAAATCCGGCTACCCGGAGGACTTCGCCGCCGGGGTCATCACCAATGCCGGCACATTGGGTATCCTGATCCCACCTTCCATCGTCATGCTGGTTTACGCCGCCGCCACGGAAGTCTCTGCTGCCCGCATGTTCATGGCCGGGCTCATCCCCGGTCTCATCATGGGCGGTATGCTGATGGTCGGTATTTATATCGCGGCCCGGATCAAAAACCTGCCCCGCCAGCCGTGGAGCGGTTTCAGGGAAATCCTGGCCTCCGGCTGGAGTGCTCTGGGCGGGCTGATGCTGATAATTATTGTCATGGGCTCGATCTATGGCGGCATTGCCAGCCCCACGGAAGCCGCCGCCGTTTCGGCCGTTTACGCCTTCGTGATTGCGGTGTTTGGTTACCGCGACATCGGCCCTTTGCGGACCACGCCCTGGCGCTATGAGGGCGAAACCAAGAGCCGCATGTTAAGCCGCAACCTGCGCCAAATATCTCTGGCCTTGCCCAGGACCTTCAATGACCCGGAAGTACGAAAAACCATCATGGACGCCGTCAAGGTTTCCATAATGCTGCTTTTCATTATTGCCAATGCCATGCTTTTTGCCCATGTTCTCACGACCGAACGCATTCCCCACACCATCGCCAGCATGATTACCGGCATGGGGCTGGAGGCCTGGTCCTTCTTCCTGATCGTCAATATCCTGCTGATCCTGGCCGGTGATTTCATGGAGCCATCGGCCATTTTGCTGATTATGGCCCCGATCCTGTTTCCCATCGCCGTGCAGCTTGGTATCGACCCCATTCATCTGGGCATCGTCATGGTGGTCAACATGGAAATCGGCATGGTCACCCCGCCCGTCGGGCTGAACCTGTTCGTCACTGCCGGAATTACCGGCCATTCCCTGACCTGGGTGCTAAAAGCAGCCCTGCCCTGGATGGGCATCTTGCTTTTGTTCCTCGTCATGGTCACCTATATCCCGCAAATCTCCTTGTTCCTGCCCGAATATATCGACTATCTCAAAGGGTATAAGTAAACCCGGCAGATAACGAGTCCGGCCTTAAACCAAAGGCCGGGTTTTATCCTCTCCTCGCACCAATAGATCAACCTGCGTTCAAGTGGAATCACTTGCACGCGCGTTGCTCTAGCACTCTCAATTCACGAAACAGCAGCTTGTAATACATGGCGGCCATGGCCAGTCCATAAACTGCCGCGCCAACGATAATCTCTCCAAGCAGATACCAGGCGCCGCCGTCAAGGGCCATGAGCCGGATTACAGCCACCATAACCAGCGTTGCTATGAAAATGCGCGCCATATGCACGAAAGGAAGCCTCAGGCCATAGCTGACCATGGACATCCCCAGAGACAAGACGACCCCCACCGCTGCGCCAAGCAAAATGCCCGCAACCGCACCGACAAGTCCGCCCATAAGCAGCCCGATCCAGCAAAATACAATACTGAAAAACGCATCCACCCCATCAATCACGACAATCATCCCCGGACGCTCGAACAATAAATAGGCCTGATCCGTAAAATGCGTCCTGAAGTTGCGCAGCGCCCCGGCGGCAATGGCAAAAGGAAGCACCGCGATCGTCATCGCCTGGAAGGGCTGCGCCACCAGAACCTCGACGATATGTTGATTTAAAACCGCGATCCCGCCAACCGTGGGGAGCAAAACTGCCGTGAGAAGCGCGCCCGAATCCCGCAATTGGCGCAGCCCGCCTGCTTCGCCTTCCTCGCGCGCCCGCTTGACCGCAAGGGGAAAAGCCGCCGCCGTGACAAACATGGCGGCAAACGAGGCCGCTCTTTGCCCCAGCCCCAGCCCCACCATGAGCAGTCCAACAGCCGCCGCGCCGCGCTCAAATTCAACCACAAAGCGGATCCCGTTCATCGCCACCCAGACAAGCGCCCCGGCAGCAAGAAGCGGCAAACCATAGCCTAGCGCCTGTTTGACAATTGCCCGTTCCGGCACATCAAGAACAAGCGCCGTCCCCATCAGGGGCAGCGCAATCACCAAGGCTACACCCTGCGCCAGGGCGTAACCGGCAAACACCGAAGCTGGCGACGCCTCAAGGAAAACAACCGCCAGAACCCCCAGCCCCAGGCCAAGCACCGGCCCGGTAATCTGCAACAGGGAATAGGCGAGAATCTTGTGATCCGCCCTTGCCCGTTCGGAAAAATGCACATTCAGCCCGCGGCTCAGGATATAGCCCACAACGATCAGTAAAAATTGCGGCGTATACATTTCATTTTTTGTAAAAGCATAATAGCCCAGAGCCAGAAGCGAAATAATGATAGATGATGCCGCCAGAACGATATTCTCGGTACTGTAAAAGATACGTTTTTTTGCCGCCGTATCCGCAGCGGGAAAATAGCGCAGGGCATAAAACGAAAACCACGACATCAACACCAGATAGCTCAACTCCTGGGTCGCCGTCACAAGCGCAAAGATCCCCATGCCTTCCGGGTCAAGCCAGTAGGTCCAGGTGATAATCGCGGCAAACTGGAACAACGGCCCCAGAATTTGCGCCGGCAGGTACAAGAATGTCTGGCGGATCAGCATGGTCAAGCTACCCCCCCTTGCTCATGAGACAGCAAAAAAGCAATAAACGCCGCCCGGTCCGCCGCCGCCGCCATGTTCCAGCGCGCCAGATTATTTTCCGCCGCCGCGGCGCTTTTCGCCCGCCAGCCCCCGCGTTGCACCAGCCTCTTGATCTTTTCAGCCGATGCCCCCGGATCATCAGGATCAATCAACACCCCGCTATCGCCCAGGACCTCGCGAAAAACCGCCCGGTCCGGCGCAACCACCGGCAAACCGGCAAACTGCACCTCCAGGAGCGGCAGGCCAAGCCCTTCATCATGAGAGGTATTGATAAACAGATCTGCCCCCTCAACCCTCTGGCGGATCACCTCGCCTGGTTGGTAACCATGCAGATGCACCCCGGGCAAGGCGCGCAGCGCCTCAAGCTCGCTGCCCCAGCCAAAACGCCCAAGAATATCCAGCCTTGCCCGAACAAACCCCTTTTGCCGCAAGGCGCCGGTAATAGCCGCCGCCGCCAACAGGTTCTTGCGCGGCTCGACGGTTCCCAGAGCGACAAGGCGCAGTTCATCAGCCTTTCTTGTGCGTTGCGCTCTGGGGGCAAGAGAAAACACATTGCGCACCGCCGGCCGGTACAACATGATCTTTGCATCCGGGCGGCAAAAGGCGCGCAGGGAATCGCGGGTATATTCAGAATTGACCAGAAACCGCGGCAGGGTTTTCACCGCATGGCGAAACGGCTTTACCATGTAAAGCCTGGCCTTGCGGTTAAGATCCTGATCCCGGGTAAGAAGAAACAGGTCATGGATATAAGGCAGCACCCGCTCGCCAAACCGGGAAAGGAGAAATGACGGCGGAAACCCCGGACACAGGATCAAGGCCCCCCGGTCCCGCAAGGCTTTCAGGGGCAAGGTGACGTTCTGGGCAAAGATCATCGAGGTTAGCCCGCGTGAACGCACCGGCGCAAGAGCAACCGGCGCCAGCGCCTCATCGCAAAACAGCTCCTGGGTAATACGCTCGATCCCGGTTACATGACGCCCCAGATGGGTATGATCGACATAAACCCGCCGCCCCGGCGCAAGATTGCTCTCCATGACCTTTTGACCTGATACATTCATCATATATGCTTTTTCAAGGGGCTCACACCCAGTAACTCCCATTTCCCTGTTGGCCCCCGGCAAATTCCGGATCACCCGCGGCGGGGGCTACCCACAACGTCCGCACGCGCGGCATCATCACCAGGAGCAGGGCCAGGAACATGCCAAAATTGGTAATCTTGGCCGACAGGCTCACCGATGTGCTGGCCACAAGCATGTAATAGATAATGATTAACACTCCGCTGGCGCGCACCTCACTGGCCACATCGGCAAGAAAGAAAAACAACCCGGCAAAAAACACGCAGGAAATAATCAACCCGTAAGACAGCACGAAGGCGATCCAGAAGCTTTCAATTCCCACCAATCCTTGCAGTTTCATTTCCGTGGCAATCACCCCCGGGTCCGGGCCAAACAGGATATCGCGCATATTCAGAACATGGAAAAGATCAAACATGGCAAAGCGCGCCACGGTTGAGCCCTTGTCATTCACAAAGCGGCCAATCAACTGGTCAAAAAACCCCGCTTCCAGCAGAACCAGCCCGACAAGCGCCAACACGGGCACCGCTGCCACCACCAATATGGCCCCGCCAAGCCCAAAGCGCGATCCGCTGGCCAGCGCCATCACCTTGGCAAGGCCAAGCAACACAATAATGAGCAGGGAAAGCACCAGCGAGGCGCGTCCGCCAAACACCACCAGAGCGCCAAGGGTCATCACCATAATCAGCGGCCGCGACAAGACCGGCAAATCCTTTCCTCCCCCAAAAGCAAGGATCAAGAGATAAGACCCGGTCAGGGAGGCATTCATCAGCGGATGCCCAAACAGCGCCGAAGAGCGCCATTCATCTTTAAGCAAAAGATCACCGGCCATCAGCGGAATAAGCCGGTCGCCGCTTAGAAATTCATAATAACCAATCGCCGCGTTCAGGAACATCAGCCCATGCAGCAGCAAGGCCAAGTGGTGACGGCTGTCTTCACCCAGTTGAAGCAGGATCAAAAAAACAAAGA
>CAZHLV010000059.1:0-32005 GCA_964533415.1 uncultured Hyphomicrobiales bacterium | reverse complement strand
TGGAAACGGCATGTTGCTGTCGCGCCATATCAAGCTGGTAGCGGCTTTCGACCACCGGGATATTTTCATTGATCCGGACCCGGACCGGGAAACAAGCTGGGCGGAGCGTGAGCGGTTGTTTCACTTGCCGCGTTCATCCTGGCAGGATTATGACACCGGACTGCTCAGCAAGGGTGGAGGGATTTTCAGCCGTAAGCTGAAATCGATTGCCCTGAGCGGCGAGATAAAACGGCTTTTGGGGACCGACAAGGCCAAGATGACCCCGGCGGAACTGATCCATGCGATTTTGAAAACCAAAGCGGACCTGATGTGGTTTGGCGGGATCGGAACCTATGTCCGGGCCAGTGATGAATCCAATATTGATGTGGGAGACCGGGTGAATGACCATATCCGCATTACCGGCGAGGAATTGCGGGTCAAGGTGATTGGCGAGGGAGCCAATCTGGGGGTTACCCAAAGGGGCCGGATCGAGTTTGCCGCAGGTGGCGGGCGCATCAATACCGATGCCATTGACAATTCAGCCGGGGTGAACACCTCGGATATCGAGGTGAATATCAAGATTGCCCTTGATGGGGCGGTCAAGGCCAAGCGCCTTGATCCGGCGGACCGGGCTGGGTTCCTGGCCGGGATGACGCAGCAGGTGGGGCGCCTGGCCTTGCGCAATAACTATGAACAGACCTTGGCGATTTCACTGGATCAGGCCAGGGGGTGCGCGGAATCGGGCGCCCAGATTCGCTTGATGTCGAAACTTGAAGAACTGGGTGAACTGGACCGGGCGGTTGAGTTCTTGCCTGATGACCTGACCATGCGGCAATATCAAAAACAGGGGCGCTCTTTGACACGACCGGAAATCGCCGTCTTGTTTGCCTATGCCAAGATCAGCCTGTTCAATGATTTGCTGGAAGGGGAGCTGGTGGATAATCCCTATTTCAGTTCTGAATTGCTGGGTTATTTTCCGAAAGATATGCAAGGTCCCTTTGGGGAAGATATCAAGACGCATAAATTGCGCCGGGAGATCGTTTCGACCTTGCTGGCCAATGACATGGTGAATCGCGGTGGAACCGCCTTTGCTTCGCGGATGGGTGATGAAACCGGGACCGGGGCCGGAACGATCGCGGCGGCGCATGTGATGGCGCGGGATATTTTTGCCCTCCCGGCCTTGTCGGCAGCTGTTGAAAAACTTGATAACAAGGTTCCGGCAGCCCTGCAAACCCGGCTTTATCTCAGTATTCAGCACCTGCTGCGCCGCCAGACCTTGTGGTTCTTGCGGAATGGTCCGGGCGCCGACAAGCTGGCGGTGACCATTGAGAATTATCGAAACACGGTTGATGATTTCATGGGCTGCCTGGAAGATTTGCTGGAACCGGAGTTCTGGCAAAGCCTCGTGGATGAAAAGAACCGTCTTGTGCATCAAAACCTGAACGAGACGGATGCGTTCCGCTTTGCGGCTTTCCCGATCTTGATGGATGTGCCCGATATCATCAGGGCAGCGGAAAATACTGGCCGTGACGCCCGGGATGTCGCGCGGGTTTATTTTGCCATCGGGCAGACACTGGGGCTGGAGGTTCTACTTGAAAGCGCCGACAAGGCCGCGCCGGAGGGATATTTTGACGGGTTGGCCTTTTCGCGGGTTATCGGCAATACCGGGGTTGCCCAAAGGCGGCTGACCGAAAAGGTGCTCGGGCAGGAGGGAAACTGGGAGGACTGTCTTGAAAGCTGGTTCAGCGCCAACGAGGTGCTTGTTGAGCGAACAATATCAGCCCTTGCCGATCTTGCGGCCAGCGGGCCACTTTCCCTGTCGCGCCTTACGGTCGCCAATGGCTATGTCAGCGATCTGGTGGCCGCATCGTAAAGGGCTTTTCCCCGTAAAACCGCATTGAGATGCGTTTACGGGGAAACGTTCTAATGCCGGAAGTGGCGCATGCCGGTCATGACCATGGCCAGACCGGCTTCATCTGCTGCCTTGATGACCTCGTCGTCGCGCATGGAACCGCCGGGCTGGATGACGGCGGTTGCGCCTGCTTCGGCGGCGGCGAGCAGGCCATCGGCGAAGGGGAAGAAAGCGTCAGAAGCGACTACCGAGCCCTTGACCAGCGGCTCGGGCATTCCGGCCGCCTCGGCGGCGTCTTCGGATTTGCGCGCCGCGATGCGGGCCGAATCAATCCGGCTCATCTGGCCCGCGCCAACCCCCACGGTTGCGCCGTCCCTGACATAGACAATGGCATTTGACTTGACATGCTTGGCGATGCGGAAGGCAAAGATCAGGTCGGCCATTTCCTGCGCCGTGGGCCGGCGCTTGGTGACCACGCGCAAATCGTCTTCCACGATGCGCCCGTTATCGCGCGACTGAACCAGAAACCCGCCCGATACGGATTTAAACGTCAGGCCCCTGGCGCCGGCATCGGCCATGGCGCCGGTAACAAGCAGGCGCAGGTTCTTTTTTGCCGACAGGATCCTGGCAGCCTCTTCGTCAATATCGGGCGCGATGACAACCTCGGTAAAGACATTGGCGATCTTTTCGGCAATGGCGGCGTTTAGCGTGCGGTTGACGGCGACGATACCGCCAAAGGCGCTGACCGGATCGCACAAAAAGGCCTTGTCATAAGCTTCCGCCAATGTTTTGCCCAGGGCCGCGCCACAAGGATTGGCATGCTTGATGATCGCCACGGCGGCCTTGCCGCCATCGGCAAATTCCGAGACCAGTTCGAAGGCGGCGTCGGTGTCATTGATATTGTTGTAGGACAGCTCCTTGCCCTGAAGCTGCCGGGCGGTGGCGACACCGGGGCGGGCGCTGCCATCGGTGTAAAAGCTGGCCGTTTGATGCGGGTTTTCGCCGTAACGCAGGGTTTGCGCCAGGTCGCCGCCAAAGGCGCGGCGCGTGGGGGCATCAATATCCAGTTCACCGGCAAACCAGTTGGAGATGGCAGCGTCATAAGCCCCGGTGCGGGCGAAAGCCTTGGCGGCCAGCTTGCGGCGGAACCTGGCGCAGGTGGCGCCCTTGTGCTGGGCCATGTCGCCAAGCAGTTTTTCATAATCGGAAGGATCAACCACGACCGTGACATCGGCGTGGTTCTTGGCGGCGGCGCGGATCATCGCCGGGCCGCCAATGTCGATATTTTCAATGCAGGTATCGAAATCTGCGCCCTTGGCGATGGTCGCTTCAAAGGGGTAGAGATTGACCACCAGCAGGTCAATATTGCGGATGCCCTGATCGGCCTTGGCCTGCTCGTGTTCGGCATTGCCGCGAATCGCCAGCAGGCCGCCATGAACATTGGGATGCAGGGTCTTGACCCGGCCATCCATGATTTCGGGAAAGCCGGTGATTTCGGAGACATCCTTGACGGCAAGCCCGGCCTCACGCAGGGCATTGGCGGTGCCGCCGGTGGAGATCAGTTCAACACCGTAACCGGAAAGACCCCTGGCAAAATCAACAAGGCCGGTTTTGTCGGACACGGAAAGCAGGGCGCGGGCAATGGGCGCGGATGAGCTGGACATGGGGATCCTTTCAGGAATGTATCAAACGGGATTGCAAGCCCGATACCATGTTTGCCGCTTCAGGAAAAGGGCAAGATGGGTCTGTTTATGCCCAGCCGGAGATTTCCCGGGTGATAATGGTGTGCAGCATGGCGACGCCAGGTTCAGAATCATTCAGGCAGGCGAGACAGGTGAGGTTTTCCCCGCCATTGGCGCGAAAAGTCTCGCGTCCGCCGATGGCAATTTCCTCCAGGGTTTCCACGCAATCGGCAATAAAACCGGGGGTGATAACGGCAAGGTTTTTCACGCCCTGTTTTGCCAGATTCGCGATGGTCTCGTCTGTATAGGGACGCAGCCACTCGGCCCGTCCCACCCGGGACTGAAAAGCGATGTGAAAATGTGTGTCAGGCCAGCCCAGAGCCTTGTGCAGGGCCGCGGCGGTTCGCTGGCAGTGATCTTGATAGGGATCGCCTTTTGCCACATAGCTTTGCGGCAGGCCATGAAAGGACAGCAGCAAATCTTCCGGTTTTTCCGGCATGTCTTCAAGCTGGGCCTGAATTGAACCAGCCAGCGCCTCGATATAAAGCGGATCATCGGGAAAGGGCGGGACGGTGCGCAAGCTGGGCTGGGCGCGCATTTTCATCAGGGCTTCAGCCGTTTTGTCCACCACGGTGGCGGAGGTGGTGGCGCTGTATTGCGGGTAAAGCGGGAACAGGAGAATACGGTCCACGCCTTGTGCGGCAAGAGCGTTGATGCGCTCTTCAATGGATGGTTTGCCATAGCGCATGGCCCAGTCAACGATCAGGTCGGGGTGCGATCGGGCAAAAGACTGGCCCAGTTTTTCAGCCTGTGCCCGCGTGATGGTTTTCAAGGGCGATTCGCCGCGCGCTTTGTTCCAGATCCTGTCATAGGCGCGGCCGCTTTTTTTGGGCCGGAAGGTCAGGATAATCCCGTTGAGGATCAGCCACCAGACAGGGCGCGGAACCTCGACAACCCGCCGGTCCCAGAGAAACTCCTTCAGATAACGGCGGATGGACCAGTAATCGGTGGCTTCAGGTGTGCCCAGATTGACGATCAGGGCGGCGATGCGGCCCTTGTCTTCAGTCATATTCGCGTTCATCGGCTATGATTATGCCGTCCCGGGGCAAGGTATCGGGCGCGACAAGTTCAACCTGCCCGCGCAGCTTGGTCTCCCGGATCAGGGTCTCGCTCAGGGCGGTTTTCAAATCATCGCCAGGTTTTGAACATTCAGCATTCAAGGTCATCACGTCACGTTCGTTTTCGCGGGTGATGACAAGCCGCAGGCGGGAGATTTCCGGATGTGATCGGGCGATTCTGGCAACCTGTTCAGGATGCACGAACATGCCCTTGATCTTTGCGGTCTGATCGGCGCGGCCCATCCAGCCCCTGATGCGCATGCCGGTGCGCCCGCAGGGGCTTTGCCCCGGCAATATGGCGGATAGATCCCCGGTGGCAAAACGGATCATCGGGTAGGCGGCATTGAAACTGGTGACCAGGATCTCGCCAACATCACCCGGTTCCACCGGATCGCCGGTGCCGGGAGTGACGATTTCCAGGATGATGTTCTCATTGACGATCATGCCCTCCTTGGCTTCTGATTCATAGGCAATCACGCCCAGGTCGGCGGTGGCGTAGCATTGCAGCACCTTGATGCCGCGGGATGCATATTCTTCGCGCAAGGAAGGAAACAGCGCGCCGCCGGAAACAAGCCCGCGGGTGATCGAGGAGATATCGCGGCCTTCTTTTTCCGCCTCATCCAGCAAGATTTTCAGATAGTCCGGCGTCCCGGCGTAACAAACGGGTTTCAAGGCCTCGATAGCCTCGATCTGCATGGCTGTATTGCCGGTTCCGGCGGGAAAAACCGCGCAGCCCAGGGCGCGCGCGCCGGTGTCCATGATAAACCCGCCCGGTGTGAGGTGATAGGAAAACGCGTTATGGACGATATCACCCTTGCAAAACCCGGCGGCGGCAAAGGCGCGGGCAGCGCCCCAGGGGTCGGAACCTTCGGCCTGGGGTTCGTATATTGGGCCGGGCGACATGAAGACCCGGGGAAAATTCGTACTGGCCAGGAATCCGCCAAAGGGTAAATCTTCGGCCTGTTTTTCCATCAGGCGGGTTTTGCGCAATACCGGGAGGCCGGCCAGCGCCTCGCGGCTGGTTATGCGTGCCGGGTCGATCCCGTCCAGATGCGCGGCCCACCCTTTTGAGGCGGCCATGGCGGTTTTCAGAAATTTTGGCAGGCGGGTGAAATAATCCGCCTCGCGCAGCTTTGGATCACGGGTTTCCAGGTCGTCATGAAAGGGAACTGTCATGGTGTTGCCTCAGGCCAGCCAGCGTTTGCGGCGCTTGTAATGCTTGACATCACGGAAGGATTTGCGGTTTTCGCCGGCAACGCCAAGATAAAATTCCTTCACGTCCTCATTCTCGCGCAGGATATGGGCTTCACCGTCAAGAACAACCCGGCCAGATTCCAGGATATAGCCAAAATCAGCGTATTTCAGCGCGATATTGGTGTTTTGCTCGGCCAGGAGCAGGGAAACGCCCTCCTTGCGGTTGAGTTCCTTGATGATTTCAAAAATCTCCTCAACAAGTTGCGGGGCAAGCCCCATGGAGGGTTCATCAAGCAGGATCATCTTTGGTTTTGACATCAGCGCCCGGCCAATGGCTGTCATCTGCTGCTCGCCGCCGGAAGTATACCCGGCAAGGCTTTTGCGGCGTTCCTTCAGGCGCGGAAAATAGCTATAGACAAGTTCAAGATCGGCCTTGATGGCGCCGTAACCGTCCCGGCGGGTATAGGCGCCGGTGAGAAGGTTTTCTTCCACGGTCAAATGTTCAAAACAATGACGCCCCTCCATCACCTGAATGCAACCGCGGCGCACCAGGTCATTGGGGGTCAGGTCATTGACCTCCTGGCCTTCAAACTCGATGGAGCCCTTGGTGACCTCGCCGCGTTCGGCCCTGAGCAGGTTGGAGACGGCTTTCAAGGTTGTGGTCTTGCCTGCGCCATTTGCCCCCAGCAAGGCAACAATGCCGCCTCTTGAAACTTCAAGTGAGACCCCCTTGAGGACCAGGATGACGTGATTATAGATCACTTCAATGTTGTTGACCGCCAGGATTTTCTCGGCAGCGGCAGTTTCCGGGGCATCATTTAAGGCGGGTTGGGTCATCAGGTCTGATCCAGGATAGAATGAAAAAGAAACAGCAGGGCGGTAAAAACCGCCCTGCCAAACCGGTGAGCTTATTTGCAAGCGCGCGGCGTGATGTTGTTTTCCTTGGCGTATTTTGCCGAATCTTCAGCAATCAGCGGAGCGGTGATATCGTCCATCGGCTGATAGAACTTGGTCACGATGCTCCATTTCTTGGCCTTTGCGTCCCAGGACTGGACCGCAACCTTGCCCGGCCCCTTATGGTTGGCGCAGGTGACCTTGACGCCGAAGGTGAAGCCTGGAAGGCCTAGCTCTTTCAGGCGGGCTTCGGTGACATTGAGCGCTTCAAAACCATCGCGCACCATTGATGCGGTGGGTTCCTTGGTCTTGTGCATGTTCATGCCGGTGCGAATGGCTTCAGAAGCCCATAACGCGTTAATCAGACCCCGGTTGTAAAGCACTTCCCCGATGCGATCCTTGAAGCCCGGATCAACGGCCTTGCCGCCTTCATAGACATATTTGAGGATGTCTTTGTGGATCGGGAAATTGGCGCCCGGTGCGTGGAAGGCAAGGGATTTGTAGCCATCTGCCTTGATCCCGGCCGGCAGGACATCATTTTCAGAACCGGACCACCACACGCCGACGAAATGATCCATGGGGAAGCGGATGCTGGCGGCTTCCTTGATGGCCACCTGGTTCATGACGCCCCAGCCCCACATGAAGACCCAGTCGGGCTTGGCGCGGCGGATTTGCAGCCACGTGGCCTTTTGTTCCTGGCCCGGATGATCCACGGGAAGAAGCATCAGCTCAAAGCCGAGTTTCTTGGACAGGGCTTCCAGGGTGCGGATCGGCTCCTTGCCATAGGCGGAGTTATGGTAGACAAGGGCGATTTTCTTGCCCTTGAGCTTGGCCATGCCGCCAGACTGATCGCCTGCATACTGAACGGCAACGGTGGCGCCGTCCCAATAGGTCACGGGCACGTTGAACACCCATTTGAAAACCTTGCCATTGGCGGCGGATGTGCGGCCATAGCCCATGGTGTAAAGCGGGATGCCGTCAGCGGTAACCTTGGGAATGAGCTGGTAGGTCATGCCGGTGGAAAGCGGTGAATAAAACAATGCGCCGGAGCCGGCCTTTTTGGTTTTTTCGTAGCATTCCACGCCCTTCTTGGTGTTGTAGCCGGTTTCACAGGGCACCAGCTTGATCTTGACGCCGTTAATGCCGCCATCGCGCTCGTTGAGAAGCGTGAAATAGTCGCTGAATCCATTGGCAAAGGGAATGCCATTTGGCGCATAGGGACCGGTCCGGTAATCCATTGTCGGCACGGTCAGCTCATAGGCCGAGGCGCTGCCGGTGATCGCGGCTGCCGCGACCAGCCCGAGGGCCAGTTGTTTGAGTTTCATGTGTTATAATCCTCCTTGTGTTATCCAGCGGCCCAATGCCGCCTTCCTTCCCCCTCAAACGCAAAAGGCCTGATTTGCCTTTTGCTGTTTATCCACCGAATGCCCGTATCAATACGGGAACGGCCAGATTCTGAGTTTTTCCTTGGCGATCTGCCAAAGCCGCGCCAGACCGTGGGGCTCCACGATCAGGAAAAAGATAATCAGGGCGCCCATGAGCATGATCTGCACATGTTCTGAAAGTGCCGGCTGGACACCCAGCCCGTCAACCATGAAATTTTTCAGGAAAATCGGCATCAGGACCATGAAGGCAGCGCCCATGAAGGAACCAAGAATGGAGCCAAGACCGCCGATGATAATCATGAACAGGATCAGGAAAGACTGGTCGATCCCAAAGGCCTCGGTCGGTTCCGCCGAGCCAAGCCAGACGGCAAACAGCAAGGCCCCGGCGATGCCAATATAAAACGAGGATACGGCAAAGGCGATCAGCTTGGTTTTCAAGGGTCTTATGCCGATAATCTCGGCCGCGATATCCATGTCCCGGATGGCCATCCAGCTTCGTCCGACATTGCCGCGCGCCATGTTTTTCGCCAGCAGGGCGAAGAGAGCCACGAGGGTGAGGGTGAACAGGTAGGTGATGGCCGGTGAAGCTTCGGGGCCGGTGACCAGAAAGCCGAAAATCTCGCGCGGCGGAACGGTGATTTGCCCGGTGGCGCTGTAATTGAAAAACCACGGCACCTTGTTGAACAGCCAGACGATGAAAAACTGCGAGGCCAGTGTTGCCACGGCCAGGTAAAATCCCTTGATGCGCAAGGAGGGAATGCCAAACAAGATGCCGACCAGCGCCGTGATAAAGCCCGAGAGGAGAAACACGAGAATGATGTTCAAATCCGGGAAAGACGTCATCAGCTTGTAGGAGGCATAGGCTCCCACCGCCAAAAATCCCCCGGTTCCCAGGGAGAGCTGGCCGCAATAGCCGGTCAGGATATTCAGGCCAATGGCGGCAAGGGCGTAGATCAGGAAGGGCAGCAGCAGCGCATTGGCCCAGTAATCGGTGATGAAGAACGGGATAACCAGAAAGGCAAACAGAACCACGCCGATAATGAAAATGCGGTCCTGGGCGATGGGAAACAGCGCCTGATCCGATTTGTAGGTTGTTTTGAACTGTCCGGCTTCGCGGTAAAACATGCCTCAAATCCTCTCGATAATTTTTTCGCCGAACAGCCCCTGCGGCCGGAACAGCAAGAAGGCAAGGGCGAGCATATAGGCAAACCAGTTCTCGATGGCGCCGCCCACCAGCGGGCCAAGGTAAACTTCCGCCAGTTTCTCGCCCATGCCGATAATCAGCCCGCCGATAATGGCGCCGGGGATGGATGTAAAGCCGCCCAGCATCAATACCGGCAGGGCTTTCAGGGCGATCAGCGAGAGCGAGAACTGCACGCCTGATTTTGATCCCCACATGATCCCGGCCACCAGCGCCACGATGCCCGATACCGACCAGACGATGACCCAGATGGTGCGCAGGGAAATACCGACGGAAAGGGCGGCCTGATGATCGTCGGCCACGGCGCGCAGGGCGCGCCCGATGCGGGTTTTCTGGAAGAAAACCGCCAGCACGATGACCATGATTACCGCCGTGATGGCTGCGGCCACCTCGAGTTTTTCCACGTAGAGATTATAGCTGTCCAGCAACCAGTCCACGGCTCCTTGCGGCAAACCGATATCCAGCAGCTTGACATCGGATCCCCACAAAATATCGCCAAGCCCCTCAAGCACATAGGCCAGCCCGATGGTGGCCATGAACAAGATGATATGCTCCTGGTTGACAAGGCGGCGAAGGACCAGGAATTCGATCAGCCAGGCCAGCAGGATCATCACGGCGACCGTGCCCATGATGGCGGCCCAGGGGGGCAGGCCGAATTTTTCCATCAGGCCTACCAAAGTCAGCCCGGCAAACAGCGCCATGACGCCTTGCGCAAAGTTGAAGACCCCGGAGGCCTTGAAGATCAGCACGAAACCAAGCGCTACCAGCGCGTACATCACACCGGCCATCAATCCGCTGATGGTCACTTCGAGTAGAAACATCATGCGTTCACCTCTTTCCCCCTATTCATGGGGTATCCCCAGATAGGCATCCATAACGGCCTGGTTTTTCTGGACTTCATCTGGTGTGCCATCGGCGATTTTACGGCCATAATCCAGCACGATAATACGATCAGACAAATCCATCACCACCGAGATATCATGTTCGATCAGGGCAATGGTGGTTCCGTACTGGTCATTTACATCAATGATAAACCGGGACATATCCTCTTTTTCTTCCAGGTTCATACCCGCCATGGGCTCATCCAGAAGCAACAATTCAGGTTCCATGGCCAGTGCCCGGCCAAGCTCGACGCGTTTTTGCAATCCATAGGGCAGGCGGCCTACCGGGGTGCGGCGGATATGCTGAATCTCGAGAAAATCGATGATCTCCTCGACATATTTGCGCTGTTCAAGTTCGCTGCGCTGGGCCGGGCCGATATAGGCGGCTTGCAAGAAGATATTGATGACTTCGCTGAAAAGGCCCTTTTCCAGCCGCGGCAAACGGCCGGTCATGATGTTGTCGAGCGTGCTCATGCCCTTGAACAGGGCAACATTCTGGAATGTCCGGGCGATCCCTTGCGAGGCGGCAATGGAGGGGCGCATGCGGCGGCGCTCCTTGCCCTTGAAACGGATCATGCCTTCCTGGGGATGATAAAATCCGTTGATGACATTGAGCATCGAGGTTTTGCCGGCGCCGTTGGGGCCGATAATCGCCCGGATTTCCCCGCGCTTGATATTGAAGCTGACATTCTGGATGGCCTTTACGCCGCCAAAGGAGAGCGAGATATCGTGGGTGGAGAGGATTTCCTCTTCAAAATTGCGAACCGGTTGTGCTTGGGTGCTCATTGGGCTGCCTCCGTCGATGTGGGCGGCTCATAAGTCTGCATGTCACGGATCTGGATATCGGCGGCAATGGTTCCCTTGCGGCCATCTTCAAAGGTCACTTCGGTTTCGATATGGGTCATCTCGCTGCCATCATAGAGCGCGGTAATCAGCGGGGCGTAACGTTCGGCGATGAAGGCGCGGCGCACCTTGCGGGTGCGGGTCAGCTCGCCATCATCGGCGTCGAGTTCCTTGTGAAGGATCAGGAAACGGCGGATCTGCGAACCGGAAATGTCCGGTTCATGGGCCAGCGAGGCATTGACTTCATCCACATGGGCCTCGATCATGTCATAGACCAGATCATTGGCGGCCAGCTCCTGGTAACTGGCATAGGGTACGTTGTTGCGCTCGGCCCAGCTTCCCACGGCGGTCAGGTCGATATTGATGAAGACGGTGCACATGTCCCGGCCATCGCCATAAGCCACGACTTCCTTGATATTGGGATAAAACTTGAGCTTGTTCTCGATATATTTGGGGGCGAACATGGCCTTGTTGTTGAGGCGCCCGACATCCTTGGCCCGGTCGATAATGCGCAGATGCCCGCGATCATCAAAGAAGCCGGCATCGCCTGAATGCACCCAGCCTTCACCGGTTTTGGTGTCGCTGGTGGATTCGGGGTTCTTGTAATATTCGATAAAGACACCCGGTGAGCGGTAAAGCACCTCGCCGTTCCCGGCGATTTTGACCTCCACGCCCGGCGCCGGGACCCCGACGGTATCGGCGTGAATCTCGCCATCTGGTTGCACGGTGATAAACACCGAAGCTTCCGTCTGGCCGTAAAGCTGTTTCAGGTTGATGCCCAGCGAGCGGTAAAACCGGAAAATCTCGGGGCCGATGGCTTCCCCGGCTGTATAGCCGATGCGAATGCGGGAAAAACCCAGCGTGTTTTTCAGTGGTCCGTAAACCAGAAAATTGCCAAGAGTATATAGCAAGCGGCCCTTGAACGGCACGCTCTCGCCGTTGAGAATGGCCTCGCCATGGGTCTTGGCGACCTCAAGGAAGTACTTGAACAGCTTGCGCTTGAGCGGGGCGGCGTCTTCCATGCGAATCATGACGGTGGTGAGGATATTCTCGAAAATTCGCGGTGGGGCAAAAAAGTAGGTCGGGCCGATTTCACGCAGGTCCTGTAACATGGTCTCCGGGCTTTCCGGGCAGGAAACGCAAAAGCCGCATACATAGGACTGGCCATAAGAGAAAATATGGTCGCCCACCCAGGCCATGGGCAGATAGGCCAGGACCTCTTCATCGGAACGCAGGCCTTCGAGGATGGCGGTTTCACGGGCGGTAATCAGGACATTGTCATGGGTCAGCACAACGCCCTTGGGCCGCCCGGTGGTGCCGGATGTATATAAAAAGACCGAGATATCCGAGCCTTTACCGGCCTTGATCCCGTCTTCCCATGCGGTTTGTCTCCCGGGGTCATCCTCTTGGGCCGTGCGGCCCAGTTTCTGCACGTCTTCAAAATCATGCAGGTTTTCTTCCGCGTAATCGCGCAGGCCCCGCGGATCGTCATAAATGATATGACGGATACAGCTTACCGTTTCACAAATCTCGAAAAGCTTGTCCACCTGTTCTTGGTCTTCAACGATCACGAAGGCGGCCTCGGCATGCTCCATGACATAGGCCATTTCCTCGGCAACCGAATCCTGGTAGACCGGGACCGGGATGGCGCCAATGGACTGGGCAGCGACAAAGGTCCAGTAGAGCCGTGGCCGGTTTTCGCCGCATATGGCGATTTTTTCTCCCGGTTTCAGCCCCAGTTCCTGCAAGCCTATGGCAAGGGCGCGGACTTCTTCAAGAACTTCGCTCCAGTTCCAGCTTTGCCAGATGCCAAGGTCCTTTTCACGTATCGACGGATGATCGCTCAAGGTTCTGGCGTTGTGCAACAGCAGTTTTGGAAACGTATCCAGCCCCTCTTGCCCCGTTACTCCCTTTGCGGGCATTGCTTCTCCCTGATCGGACAAATGGTTGATAGCTTTTTGCTTATTGGTTGACATCAAACGCACAAACGCGCTGCAAATCAAGCCTTCTTTTGTCTAACTGGTCAATTTTATCTGTTTGGAAAACTGTAAATATTCTAAGCTGTGCCGGATTCGCCATAGAACTTGGCAAATAATTTTGCTCTTTCCTCCGAAGCCTTTTCTGCCGCCTGTATTTTTATCGGGCCAAACCCGCGAATGCGGGCGGGAAGGGCGGCAATGTCGATGGCGCTCTGGTAATTGCGCGTATTCAGATGGTTCAGGATATTGGCCATATCTTCTTCATATTGACAGATCAGGGCGCGTTCCAGCCGGCGTTCGGGCTGGTAGCGGAAGGGATCGAGTTTACTGCCCCGCAGGACCTTGAGCTTGGCAAGCCCGCGCAAAACCGGCATCATCCAGGGGCCGAACCTAAATTTGCGCAAACGATGGGTGGATTTGTCCCGGTGGGCGATGAAGGGCGGGGCAAACTGAAAGGTAATGCGGGCATTACCGGTAAAGGTGTTTTCGATCATGGCCTCAAACTCACCATTGCTGAAGAGCCGCGCCACCTCGTATTCATCCTTGTAGCTGAGCAGCTTGTGATAATTAAACATGACCGCGCGGCTCAGGTTCTCCCCGGTTTTCCCGGTGGCGGCTTCGGCTTTTCTCACCTTCTCAACCAGTGTCTCGTAACGCCTGGCCAGGGCGGAATCCTGGTAGGCTGTCAGGTCCTTCATCCGTCTTGCAATGGCCTCATCGATATTTGCTGCCGGGCGAAGGCAAGCTTGAGAATGCGCGGGGCGGGCCAGGCTTTCCACAAGGGCTTGATTATGGGCGGCGCGGCGGCCCCATAAAAATGCCGCCAGATTCATGGATACCGCAACGGAATTGATTTTTATGGCGCGGGTCAAGGCGTCATGGGAGAGCGGCAGCAGGCCCTTTTGCCAGGCAAATCCCAGCAGGAACAAATTGGCGGCGATGGAATTGCCCAAAAGCCGTGTCGCAAGCGTTCCGGCATCAATAAAATCAACGTTTTTCTGGCCAGCCCTGGCCTCTATGGCCGTTTTGGCAAGACCGGTGGGCAGCTTGGCATCAGGATCAAGGGTGAAATCAGCCGTGATGGTTTCATATGAATTTACCGCCATCCGGGTGCGCCCCGGCTTGATGCAGGCAAGGACTTTTTCCGAAGCGGCCACCACGAAATCACAGCCCAGAACAAGATCCGCCCCGCCCGCCGCAACGCGAATGGCCTGAATGTCTTCCGGGGCAGGGGCAAGGCGCAGATTGGAAATAACCGCGCCGCCCTTTTGCGCCAGACCGGCCATGTCGATAATGCCGCAGCCTTTCCCCTCCAGATGTGCGGCCATGCCGATCAGGGCGCCGACGGTCACCACGCCGGTGCCGCCGACGCCGGTGATAACCATGGCGAAATTTTTCTCCAATGGCGGAATTTGAGGCATGGGCAGATCTTCAAATCCGCTCACCGGTTCGGGTAGTTGTGCGGTTTTTCCCGGTTTGAGCTGCGCTCCGGTGATGGTGACAAAACTGGGGCAGAAGCCATCAAGGCAGGAAAAATCCTTGTTGCAGGAGGATTGGTGAATGGCGCGTTTGCGGCCATATTCGGTATCAAGCGGGATAATCGAGACGCAGTTTGATTGTACCGAGCAATCACCGCAGCCCTCGCAAACCATCGGGTTGATGAAGACCCGGGCCCGTGGCTCGGGGGCAAGACCGCGCTTGCGGCGGCGGCGCAGTTCAGCGGCGCAGGTCTGATCGTAAATCAGAATGCTCAGGCCCTTGATCCTGGCCAGTTCTTTTTGCACCGGGTCCAGGTAATCGCGGTGTTTTATGGTTGTGCCGGGGGGAAAGCCGGAATCGGGCCGGTATTTTTCCGGGTGATCGCTCAGGATGATTATGCGTTTTGCCCCTTCGGCGGCCACCTGCCGGGCGATTTGCGCAACGCTCAGGCCCCCGTCAACCGGCTGGCCGCCGGTCATGGCCACGGCGTCATTATAGAGAATTTTATAGGTGATATTGATGCCCGCCGCGCTGGCGGCCCGGATCGCCAGCAGGCCGGAATGCTGATAGGTGCCATCACCGATATTCTGGAAGATATGATCGCGGGTGGAAAACGGCGCCTCGCCGATCCAGTTGGCCCCTTCGCCGCCCATCTGGGTAAAGCCGTAAGTTTGCCGGTCCATCCACAAGGTCATGTAATGGCAGCCAATCCCGGCGCTGGCGCGGGCGCCTTGGGGGAGCCGGGTTGAGGTATTATGGGGGCAGCCGGAACAAAACCACGGGATACGGGCGGCGATTTCAGGCGTGTTGCAAACACGGCCCATGATTTGGGCGACGGCCTCGCGGCGGTTTTGCAATTCAGGGTCGGATTTGCGTTCAAGCAGCCTTTGGGCAAGGACAAGGGCTATCTGGTTGGGCTCCAGCGCGCCCTTGGCGGGGAAAAGGCTACGGCCTTTTTCGTCATGCTTGCCAATGATGGTTGGCGCGGAAGGGTGGCCGTAGAGCTGCTCGCGAATCTGGGTCTCGATAAGCGAGCGCTTTTCTTCCACCACGATAACCAGATCAAGGTTCTTGGCAAATGCCCTGATCCCTTCAGGCTCCAGGGGCCAGACCAGCGCCACCTTGTAGAGCTTCAGTCCCAGCTCGTCGGCGCGGGTTTCATCCATGCCCAGATCGGCAAGGGCCTGGGCGGTGTCGAGATAGCTTTTCCCGGTGGTGATAATGCCGACTTTCGGAGCCTTGCCGCCCGTGTAAACCAGCTTGTCGAGTTGATTGGCGCGGCTGAAAGCCTGGATGGCGTAGCGCTTGGAATCATGCAGCCGGGCTTCCTTTTCCAGCGCGGTATCGGCCAGACGGATATTCAGCCCGCCGGGCGGCATTTGAAAATCCGCCGGGATCTTGATCTTCACCCGGTCCGGGGCGGCATCAATTATGGCGGTGGATTCGATATTGTCCTTGATGCATTTCAGCCCCACCCAGCAGCCGGAGAAGCGTGACAGGGCAAAGCCGTAAAGACCATAATCAAGAATTTCCTGCGCCCCGGCGGGGTTGAGGATCGGGATCATGGCGTCCACCAGGGCAAACTCGCTCTGATGGGCGCTGGTGGAAGATTCACAGGTGTGATCGTCACCCATCAATGCCAGCACGCCGCCCAGCGCCGAGGTTCCGGCATGGTTGGCATGGCGGAAGACATCACCGGTGCGGTCAACCCCGGGGCCCTTGCCGTACCAGAGGCCAAAGACACCATCATACTTGCCTTCACCGGCCAGTTCGGCCTGCTGGGTTCCCCACAGGGCGGTGGCGGCGAGATCCTCGTTTATACCGGGCTGGAAGCGGATATTGGCGGCCTCCAGATGCTTGCCGGCGCGCCAGAATTGCTGGTCCATGCCGCCAACCGGAGAGCCGCGATAACCGGTTACATAACCGGCGGTGTTGTGGCCTTGCGCCTTATCACGGGCATGCTGCATGAGCACGAGACGCACCACGGCCTGAGAACCGCTGACATAGATGCGAGTTTTTTCAAGGTTGTATTTATCGTCAAGGCTGACCCTGGGCAATGTCATGGTGTTTTCAAGACGTCACTCTTGCTCCCGGCATTTAGGTCAACAACACTGACATAGTTGACCGCAAGCTGTCAACTCACCTTGCCGCGATGGAGGCTGCCGCCCTATTTGCCGTAAACCGCGATGGGCAACCATGTGGCGATTTCAGGCATGAACCAGATCAGCACCAGCCCGATGATCTGGATCAGCACGAAAGGCGCCACGCCGCGGTAGATATCCATGGTGCGCACCGAATCGGGCGCCACGCCGCGCAGGTAAAACAGGGCAAAGCCAAAGGGTGGGGTGAGGAACGAGGTTTGCAGATTGATCGCCATCATCACGCCAAGCCAGACCGGGCTCATCAGGACACCGGGGGCCACTTCCATTTGCAGCAGGATCGGGGCGACGATCGGCACCACGATGAAAATGATTTCCAGGAAATCGAGGAAGAACCCCATCAGGAACATGACCCCCATCACCACCAGCATGGCGGTGATGGTGCCACCGGGCAGGTTGGATAAAAACGCCTCGATCAGGATATCCCCCTCAAAACCGCGGAATACCAGGGAGAACATGCCAGCACCCACCAGAATAACGAAGACCATGGAGGAAATCAGCAGGGTCTGGCGCATTACCGAGATCAATACGCTTTGCCCTTCGGAGACTTGCCCATAGGTGCGAAGCACGGCAATGAATACACCCCAGATAATACCCAGCGACATGAAAAGCGCTGCCCCGATGGCAATTTTCTCATCAAGTGGGATGGCGTCACGCTGCATGCGCAAATCGAAATAGATGGTGAGGCTCAAAACGCCGACGAGGCACAGAGCGCCGATAATCACCGGCAGGCTCCGGGCCGGGTTAACCCGGTAACCGGCCAGGAAGGTTGCGCCGATGGCGCCCACTCCGGCTGCTTCGGTGGGGGAGGCAAGGCCCGCCAGAATGGATCCCAATACCGAAACGATCAGGATCAGGGGGGCAAACAAGGAGCCGGTGAGCTGAAGGTAAAATTGTTTTTGTGATACCCCGTCCTCGTGAGGTTCGGGGGGGATCGGCGGGGCCTTGGATGGGTTGAGAAGCGAAAAGCCGATCTGGTAGATGAGATACATGCCAACAAGCATCAGGCCGGGAAACAGTGCCCCGGCGAACAGGTCATTTACCGAAACCGTGTCGGGGGCGAATATGCCCTTGGCGAACTGGGCGTTCTGAAAGGCGACCGAGAGCTGATCGCCCAGCAGCACCAGCACGATGGACGGTGGGATGATCTGGCCCAATGTGCCCGAGGCGCAGATCGAACCGCAGGCGAAAGACGGGCTGTAGCCGCGCCGGATCATGGTGGGCAGGGACAAAAGTCCCATGGTGACAACCGTTGCGCCGACAATGCCGGTGGAGGCGGCCAGCAACATGCCGACGATAGATACCGAGTAGGCAATGCCGCCGGGCATGCGCCCGAACAGGCGGCCCATATTGTCAAGCAGTTCTTCGGCGACTTTCGAGCGCTCCAGCATGACTCCCATGAAGACAAAGAGCGGCACGGCGACCAGCACCTCGTTCGACATGGTGGAGAAAATGCGCTGGGGAAAGGCCGTCAGAAAGGTAATGTCGAATATGCCGATAAAATACCCGATAAAGGCAAAGGAAGCTGCGGTCCCGGCCAGTGTAAAGGCAACCGGAAAGCCGCTCAGAAGCAGGAAAATGGCGACCACGAACATGTAGATGCAAAAGGCGGCTGGCTGGAGAAACATTTCCATGAGATCAGTTCCCGCCCGTTGTCGGTTGTGTTTCATTACCCAGAAGCGTTTGCAGCCCCCGGACAGCCATGGAGATGGCCTGAAGGCCGAGCAGAATGGCAAAGACCCAGATCACGGTCTTGTACAAGAAGATCAGGGGCAGGCCGCTGATTTCGGTGGAGCCTTCAAGGGTTTTCCAACTGTTGATGACATAGGACCAGGATAGCCACATGGTCAGGGCCATCAGCGGGATAAGGAAGATAACGGCGCCGATCATGTCCACCAGGGCCTTGCGCCGGGCGCTGGCCTCGCGGTAAAAGATATCTACCCGGACATGACCATCATGCAGCAGGGTGTAACCTGCGCCGAACATGAACAGGATCCCGTGCATGTACCAGATGGATTCCTGCATCGGAATGAAACCGATGGAAAAGACGTAACGCATGATGACCACCGCAAACTGCACCAGCACCATGACAAGCGCAACCCAAGCCGTTCCCCGGCCGATATATTCGTTCAGGGCATCGATGATTGTGGCCAGTGAATCAAGAAATTTCACGCGAATCCCCCCCGGTTGTGATCTGGTTTTGAAAATGACCCGCATCAAGGTATCTTGATGCGGGTCCGTGATGCTGGTTTGCTGACTCGTTTCCTAGAAGGTGACCAGCCCGCGTTTTTGCATATAGGCCTGGTCGGAGATGCGCGACCAGCTAACGGCATTTTTGCGGAATGACATGAAGCTGTCATAGACTTTCTTGGTCAGCGGGTCCGCCGCGCCGGCATTGGCCAGCACGTCCTTGGCGGCTGCGCCGGCGGCCTTGAATATCTCGTCGGAGAACTCGTGCAGTTCAACGCCGTGCTTGCTCACCAGGGTGTCGAGGGCGGCGGAGTTGTTGGCGTTGAATTCCGCCAGGTCATAGTTGTTTTCTGCCAATGCACAGGCTTCGATCAGGGCCTGATCGCCCTTGCTCATGCCGTCATAGAGCTTTTTGCTCACGCCGAGGCTGAGCACGGTGCCCGGCTCATGGAAGCCCGGGTAATGGTAATGCTTGACGATCTTGTAGATGCCAAAGGCCAGGTCGTTCCACGGGCCAACCCATTCGGTGGCGTCAATGGTGCCGGCCTGCAAGGCGGGCAGAATTTCGGAACCGGCAAGGGTGACGGAGGTGCCGCCCAGCGCCTTGATGACATCGCCGCCAAGGCCGGGGATGCGCATTTTCAGCCCCTTGAAATCTTCCACCGTTTTCATCGGTTTCTTGAACCAGCCGCCCATCTGCGAGCCGGAATTGCCGCACAAGAAGGGCTTGACGCCAAACTGGCCTGAAACTTCATCCCACAGCTTCTGACCGCCGCCATGGTGAATCCAGGCATCCATTTCATCGGGGCGGAAACCAAAGGGAACCGCGGCGAAGAAACCAAAGGCTTTCAGCTTGCCCTGGTAATAATATTCCGCCGAGTGATAAAGATCGGCGGTGCCTTCTTGTACGGCGTCGAGACATTTGAGCGGATGCACAAGTTCGCCGCCAGCATAAAGCCGCACCTTGTATTTGCCGTCAGAGGCTGCTTCAAGCCGTTTGGCAAAACGTCCGGCGGCAGTGCCCAGACCGGGGAAATTCTTTGGCCAGGACATGACCATTTTCAGTTCCTTGACACCCTTGGCGATAGCCGGAGCGGCAAGGGTCGAGGCGGCAGCCGCGCCGGTGGCGAGGCCTGCGTTTTTCAGAAACGAGCGACGATCCATGATTTTGTACTCCCTTTTAAATGCGCCATGTTCCCCGCCATACGGGGCAGGTTTCATGACGGTTTGTTCTTCATGTGCCTGAGTTGCGATATATCAAAAAATTCAAGCCATGAAACTAAAGCCCAACTGACCGGCAAAGACAACCCTCATATCCTGACTTAATTGCATTTCATGTCCCCGGTGTTTCATATTCAACCGGTGCTGGCTTGCGCTCTACCCCAGCAGGGGAGCAAGTTCGGACAGGGAGGAAATTTGCGCCCTTGGCGTTCCGGGCAGGCGCTCAGGCTCCATGTCAAAGCGGTTGATCCATATGCATTGAAAGCCAAAACTGGCCGCGCCCGAGATATCCCAGGCATTGGCGGAGACAAAGCAGATTTCATGCGGTTCCACGCCGAGCCGGTTCGGAGCGAGCTGATAAACGGCAGGAGAGGGCTTGTAGATGGCAATATCTTCAACGGAAATTACTTCATCGAGCAGGCCTGTCAGCCCGGCGGAGTTGCAGGCAGCGGTGAGCATGGTGGGGGTTCCATTGGAAAGGATCGCGGTGGCATGGCCTTGTTGCCGGATCGCCGTCAAGGCGCTGGCCGCATCTTCATAGGCATCCAGGGTCATATAAAGATCCATTAACCGGGCCTTGAGCGTCTCGTTATCCACATCATGGGCGGCAAAGGCGTAATCAAGCGCCTCGCGGGTGATATTTTGAAAATCTGCATGTTTGCCCATCAATGTGTGCAACCAGGTGTATTGCAGTTGTTTTTGCCGCCACAGATCGGAAATTGGCCGGGCTTTTTCGCCAAGACTGGCGGCCACCTGTCCGATGGGGGCGTGAATGTCAAACAAGGTGCCATAAGCGTCAAAGACGCAGGCCTTGATGGAGGGGAGCCGGGTTTGAGCCATAAGATCAGTGCTCCTGTGGAAGCGGGGCCGTATCGGGCTTAACCAGGAGATTGACCAGCGGTTTCATGGTCAGGCCCTGAACTATGATGGAAAAGACAACAACCGCATAGGTCATGGCGACGATGGCGGGTTTTTGCGGCGCCGGGGGGAGCGAGAGGGCAAGGGCCACCGAGATGCCGCCGCGCAGGCCGCCCCAGGTGAGAATACGGATTGCGCCGGGGGTAAAGCGGGCGCGAATGGAAAGCAGGGAGATGGGAATGGCAACGGCTACCCAGCGAGCCATCAGGACTGCCGGTATGGCGGCAATGGCAATGGGAAGAAATTCGATATTGCGACCCACGACCAGCACTTCCAGGCCGATCAGCAAGAATAAAACGGAATTGAGAATTTCATCAATCAGCTCCCAGAACTGAAAGACATGCTGGCGGGTGTTTTCGCTCATGGCGAATTTGGCGCCGTGATTACCGATCAGCAACCCGGCGATGACAACGGCGATCGGGCCACTGATATGCAGGTGAATGGAGATGGAATAGGTCACCATGACCAGGGCAAGGGTGATAAGGACCTCGATATTGTGTTCGTCAATTACCCGCATGGCAAGATAGGCGATATAGCCCATGACAAAGCCGAATATGGCGCCAACGATGGCTTCCCAGGCAAACAGACGGGCAATTTCAACCATTCCTATATTTCCATGCCCGCCATCACCCGCGCCAAGGGCGATGGCGACAATGATGGCGAAGACCACTACGCCGACCCCGTCATTGAACAGGGATTCCCCGGCGATCTTGGCTTGCAGGGAGCGCGGAATTGTCACGGTTTTCAATATGCCCAGCACCGCGACCGGATCAGTCGGGCTAATCAGGGCGCCGAAAACCAGCGCCCAGATAAACGGGATTTCCAGCCCCAGCCCCGGCGCGATAAACCATGTGGCCGTGCCGATAACGAAAGTCGAGATCAGCACGCCGGCGGTGGCCATCAGGCTGATGGACCATTTGCGCCGGGCCAGGGCGCCGATATCCACATGCACGGCTCCGGCAAACAGAAGAAACGAGAGCATGCCGTTCATCAGGGCGTTGTTGAAATCAATCCGGTCAAGCAGGTCGGTCACAAGGGTGGCGATATGGGCGGCGGCAAAGACAGAATCCGCGATGATGATGACACCGGACGCAAACAGCGCCACCACTACCAGACCGATGGTGTGGGGAAATTTCAAAAACCGGTAGTTGATATAGCCGAACAGGGCGGAAAGGCCAATCAAGATGGCGGCGATATCAAACAGGCTCATCAGGGTTCAGCTTTTTTGGCTATGGGTTATTCAAGGAATTCGGCAATCGAATCGGCGGCGTCCTCGAGCGCGAAATCGAGGAACATGTGACCGGCCTCGGAAATCTCCACCATCTTGATGGTGCTTCCCTTCAAAAGCGGCCTGACCTTCGGGGCAAGGTTCTTGACGACCTTGTCATTTTCAGCCACCAGCACGAGCACCGGGCGCTTGATCCTGGGGAGCAAAAAGGGTGTGTTCTTGCGCGCATCATCACGGTAATAGGAGACAAAGCTGCTGGCCTTCACATTGGCCTTGGGGCAATAGATAAAATCAACGGATTTCATGATGCCCTCGCCCATGCTTTTGGCTTTTTCGAGTAATGGGGCCAGTTTTGCGCCGTAATTTTTGGCATAGGATCTTGCAGTGTATTGCGGATCCCAGGTCATGGGAGCCATCAGGATGACCCTGGTGATTTGCGGGCGCATGCGCTCGGCGGCAAACCAGGCCACCTGGTTGCCGCCACGTGAATGGCCAAGAAGGGTGATGGACTTGACCCCTTGCGCCTCCAGCCAGTTGAGCCATTGGTCAATTTCATCAAGGGCGTCTTCGTGCTTGTGGATATGCTCGGTCTTGCAATCATACATGCCTTTGCGATCGCTCTGGCCAAGGCTCAGGTTCATGGCCAGGCTGGGGATGTCGCGCTCCACAAGCGCTTGTTGCAGGCCAGAGATGATTTCCATGCCGTTATGGGCAAGGGTGCCGTGAACGATCAGGATAACGGATTTCCCCGCCAGCGTATTGCCGGGATTTGCCAGGGCTGCGTTCAGGGTGAGGCCGTTATAGCTGATTTTTACTTCCTGGTCGGCTGCGTGCAGCGGGACCAGCGCAAGAAAAAACAAGATGATGGAAACCGGCAGCTGCCTGATCCATTGACCGGGGGGGGTTATCGGGAGATGGATCATCAGACCTCGCCTTGGTTATTCGTGTTCAGGTGGTCACGGGTTGAATTGGAACAGCCCGTAAATACATATGGGGTCTTCAATCAGCCAACCCCGGGCGTATCATAGGGAAATTTCAAGTTAACCTCAAGATGGGGCCGAGGCGGGGGATTGCGGGTGAATTGCCACAAAGCCTCTTGCTATGGGGCAAAGGTCCATGTTTTATAAGGCTTCGAGCGGGGCGGAAATTTATCGTCCGGTTTTGTGAGACCCGGGGGGGGGAGACCAAGAGAATTGCCTGCTTATGGATGAACAGACAAGTTTACATGACCTGCTGGCCAACGCCGAAGAGGCCAGCGCTTTTTTGAAGGCCATTGCCAATCCGCACCGGCTGGTTGTGCTTTGCCTGCTGGCGGATAATGAGCTTAATGTCAGCGAGCTGGAAAAAAGCCTCAATATGCGCCAACCGGCGCTTTCGCAACAACTGGCGCGGCTGCGTGAAGATGGCATGGTGGAAACCCGCCGGGAAGGAAAATCGGTATATTACCGGTTGGCCAGTGAGGAAGCCTTGGCGCTGATTCGCCAGTTGCACCGCCTGTTTTGCGCTATTCCCAAAAAAATCCCGCAGTGTGAAAACACCGCGGGATCAAGTTAGTTCCCCTAGGTACGTAAACGCGCCAAGGGTCACGGGAGGCATTCGAATAAACTAACACGCTCACCCGTTACGCTTTGAACCTGATGCGTAACCGGTATCTTCGAAATATGTCAAACCGATCTGAAAAGCAGTACTAAGATCTTAGAGGTCTTATTTGAATAATTAAATATTATCATATTCGCATATTTTAATATGTCAAGTTGACTGTTCGTGTTTATATAGCGCTTCAGGGGTTGTATAGCAGATGTTGCCGGATTGCTCGCTTGGTTTTAAGTCGCATATTCAAAAGATGTAGTTCTGCGATTGTCCAAACGCCCCATGCCGGGATGCAGGAAGGCTCCAGAGTCATGACATGCCAAAAGCCGTATCATAAACATTTGCTTTTCAAGCTCTTTTTATTGTTTTGCGTATTGGCCCCATCCCCGGTTGCGGCCGGGGTGCGGGTGGCTGTCAGCATCGCGCCCATACACTCACTGGTTGCGTCGGTAATGGCAGGTGCAAGTCAACCGGACCTCATTGTGCGACAAAATGTCTCACCTCATAACTATCAGCTTACTCCGTCCAAAGCGCTCCAGTTATCCCGGACAGACCTTGTGATCTGGATCGGCGAGGATTTTGAGCGGGCTTTGGGGAAGGTTATCAGGACTTTGCCTAAAAAGATCACGCGTCTTGCTCTTGATGCGGCGGGATGCGCGGTTTTTGAAGAGGGCAGGGATCTTCATATCTGGCTGAACCCTGTCCTTGCGATTTGCCTGGTGCGCAAAATTCGCACGGTTCTTGTCCGGCTCGACGGAGAACATGCGGATTTATATCGGGAAAATGCCCGGCTTTTGATTGCGCGGTTAACAATGCTTGACCATGAGCTTGCTACTCAATTGGCCCCGTTGAAAGGAAAGAAATACCTGGTTTTTCATGATGCCTATACGCGCTTTGAAAAGCACTATGGTCTCAAATCAGCCGGATTTTTCAGGCTTACGCCTGAACGCCTTTCCGGTGCGCGGCATATTGCAAGGCTGCGGCGTAAAATTGCGAGGGCTGAAATTTCGTGTATTTTCACAGAACCGGGGTTTATCCCGGCGCAGGTCCGGGGCATTATCCGGGAAACCGGGCTAAGGAGCGGTGTTCTTGATCCTCTGGGTGCGCGGCTGAAACCTGGACCGGCGCTTTATTTCCAGTTGATGCGAAACCTTGCCCGGAATCTGCGTGGCTGCCTGATGGCCAGGAAAAGGTCAAATAAAAAAGCAGATCCCGGTTTCCCGGCATCTGCCTTTTCCAGATATTTTGCCTGTCTCGTAACAGATCAGTAGACATAGACCGGTGTGCCGATCTTGACTTTCTTGTAGAGGTCTTTCACGTCGTTGTTATGCATGCGGATACAGCCGCTTGAAACCGCTTTTCCGATTGAGGCGTGATTGTTAGTGCCGTGAATGCGGTAGATGCTGCTGCCCAGGTACATGGCGCGGGCGCCAAGCGGGTTTTTGGGGCCTCCTGGCATGAAGCGCGGCAGGTTGGGCTGACGCTTTAGCATCGAGGCCGGCGGTGTCCAGCCGGGCCATTTCTTTTTCATCGATACCTTGTGATAGCCAGCCCATTCAAATCCGGGCCGGCCAACACCGATCCCGTAGGACAGGGCTTTCCCGCCCGGCAGGGTATAGGTCAGGCGGCGTTTCTTGGTGTCAATGATAATCGAGCCGGGTTTTTTCCCGGTGGTGTTCTTGACGAGTTTCTTGTCTGATGTCTTGACCCACCGTCCAAAAAGGCGGCCATTGGAATAATAGCCGACGCGCACGGAATTTTTTGGTCTTTGCGTGAGCTTGTTAGCATTGGACCCAACGGCCCATGTCGCCCAGTTTTTCTTGGCTTGAGCCGCTTGTGCGTCAGCCGTGATCGCCAAGCCTGCCACAATAAATACGCTGCCTAAAAGCGCTGCACTGAATCGTTTCACTTTTCCCTCCTGGAACCAAGCTAATCAAGTTCACAAATCGAGCAACAACCTGGCATGGAGTGGTTGCTGATTCGTTTACTCGCCAATAATTTCGCCCGAGAGTGAAACAAATTCAATTTGAATCGAATGTCAACCATTCCGGTTATGAATTTTTCTTGATCTTCGGGCATGGAATGGAAAAAAATCCGGGCATAAAGGCAGATTGTAACAGGAATTCTCTCGGGAGTATTTTGTTATATATTTAATTTATTTCCGTACAATCTTTATTAACCAAGTTATATATTCAATTTACCTGCGTATTTTCAAAGGGTTTACATCTTTTGCGATAAATAAAAATTAGCGATTATTTAGGAAAAGCTGGCTAGTATCCACGTTGATAAAAGCCGGTACTTGGTTGTCCTTTCGTTACTCCTCCCGTGTCTTGTGGATGGGGAGGCGAAAACCGGGGCCGGGAAATAACGGATAACAGTAAAGGCGCAAGGCGTCTTCGGGGTAGTCATGGATCTTGCAACAATCATCGGTATCATACTGGGCTTAATAATTGTCGCCGGAGCGATTTTTATGGGCGGGGATTTTCTGACCTTTGTCAACGTCCCTTCCATCATGATCGTGGTTGGCGGCACCGTCGCGGCAACCGTTTTGCGCTTTCCGTTAAGCGGTATCATGACCGCGTTCATGACAGGCGCTAAAGTGGCCTTTACCCAGAAAAAAACCAGCCCGCTGGGCATGATCGACGAAATCACAAACCTGGCTGGCATCATTCGCAAGAACGGGCCTCTCGGGCTGGAAAATGTCGAGATCGAGGACGAGTTCCTGGCCAAGGGGGTTCAGTATATCGCCGATGGTTATGAAGAGAGTTTTATTCTGGAATCCCTTGAGCGCGAACGTGACCTGATGCAAGAACGCCTTGAAGAAGGCAAGCTGACCTTCAAGGCCATGGGGGATTCGGCGCCTGCTTTTGGCATGATCGGAACGCTGGTGGGGCTTGTACAGATGCTCAGCACCATGGATGATCCTTCTTCAATCGGTCCCTCCATGGCCGTGGCGCTGTTGACCACGCTTTATGGCGCGATCATTGCCAATATGATCTGCCTGCCTATTGCCGACAAGCTGGATATGAAATCGAATACCGAGGAAATCAACCTCACCCTTGCAATCGATGGCATCATGCAGATCAGGGCCAATAAAAGCCCCGACATGATTAAGGAAATGCTGGTGGCCTACCTGCCGGAGAAACAGCGCGCCGAGCTGGCGGAAGCGGCCTGACCGGACCAGAAAACAAGGACTCTTGAACATGGCCAAGGCTAAAAAAGTTGTTGAAGGCGCACCGGAATGGATCGTGACCTTTGCCGATCTGATGTCGCTCCTTGTGTGCTTTTTTGTGCTGATTATTTCCTTTTCGATTCAGGACAAGCAAAAGCTGCAAATCGTGGCCGGGTCCATGCGTGATGCCTTTGGCGTCAAGGTGGAGGCCAAGAAAGCCGGCTATATCGAGATGATGGGCGCGCCGGTGCGTGATTTTGTCAAGAATGTTTCGGCGGTTGTACGCAAGAACGACACGGATTTCGCCGAAAAGCGCCATGATGAGCGCTCCAAGCAGGGCGCCGAAGCCAATACCCATGATATCGAGCGCACGGATGTTGAAAAACCGCGCCAGTTTGCACAAGCGGCGCAATCCCTGCGGCAGGCCTGGCAGGAGATGCCGGAGATCAGCGAGATCTCGAGCAATATCATTGTCAAGGAAACACCCGAGGGGTTGAATATCCAGATCGTGGATCAGGATGGGCGCTCGATGTTCAAGCCCGGCTCGAAACAACCGCTTAACCGGACCAAGCGCTTGCTTGCCAAGATTGCGCCGGTTTTGCAGAAATTGCCCAACAAGATCAAGATTACCGGACATACCGATGCGGTGCGGGTATATTCGCGAAACGGCTATTCCTTATGGAACCTTTCGGCGGACCGGGCCAATGAAGTGCGGCGGATTTTAAGTGAAAACGGGGTTTCGCGGGACCATTTCTACTCGGTTACCGGCAAGGCGGATACCGAGCCTCTATTTCCCAATGATCCTTTTCTGGCGGCCAACCGGCGGGTTTCGATACTGCTCCTGAAAGAAGCGCCGCCGCTTCCTGCTGATTACCGCTTCCGCTAGAGCAACGCGTGTTCAAGTGAACGTACTATCGTTGCTCTATCTTCTTGATCGAAACCAGCAATGCCGGCGTCATTCCGGGGTGATACTGCGCCTTGACCGATTCCGTTGCGCTCACATGGAAGGAAGGCGGTGATGTCAATGCGTTCGGCTGCCTCGACAATGAAATGCACCAGATCATCATCGGCAGTGGCTGGTTGCGTTCGCATGACTTGAAGTTTCTCATACATAACAATAACAAAAAGCTGCCGCTTGTCGCGCAAATCTGATGGTCTGCTGGAGCCTTCAAAACCAGCGCAGCAAGCGTTCAAGATATTGCCGTTCGGTTCGGGGGCGGGTGCGCTCGCCGAGGCGGCGTTTGAGTTCATTACGGATTCTATAGGCCTCTTCGGCGCCATTCTTTCCGCCCTTGCGCATTTTTTCGGCATTGCCAAGTTGGTTCGAAGGCAGCAAGCGGCCCAGTGGATCGGTGCGCTGGTTACCCTGCGGGCCGCCGCCGGCATTCTTGGCCATGCGGCGCATGATCTGGCGGGCGATGGTACGCATGCCGCTGCGCAGGTTTTCCAGCGCCTTGCCCTGCTCACCGGCGGCATCGCCGTTGCGGCCCTTGCCAAGCTGTTTTTCGGCGCGGCGCATGGCCTCGCCCGCGCGGCCAAATGGATTCGGGGCTTTCAGACCCATTTTCCCCAGTTGCTTGCTCAGGCCATCAAGAGTCTGACGCAAGGCCTTTTGCTGGCCCTGCAAGGTGTGCTGGCGCTTTTGATTCTTGTTGTTCTTCCCGTTTTTTCCTGCCTCCATCGATTCCTGGGCTTTATCCTTTTTCCCTTCAGGTGGTGCTTTCCGGTCTTGGGCGAAGGTGCGTTTTTTGCCCGTTTTCCCCTTGGTTTGGGGTTTGCGATTTGAGAAGGTTTCTTCCTGGAGCCTTTGCTGGTCGCGCATCAGCTTGTCGAGATTTTTCATCCATTCATTCATCGCGCGATCTTCCCGGCGCTCATGGGGGGCGGGGTTTGCGGTCAGGTTTTCCAGCAAGTCCTGAAGCTTTGCCAGCATTTTACGTGCGGCGTCCCGTGCGCCGCTTTTGGCGAGGGTTTCAAGATCATCAAGCATTTTGGCCAGATCTTTCGGCCGGATTGACCTGTTGCTCAAGAGCCTTTGCCGGGCTTGATCCGATTTTGCCCCGGCGGCTCTTTTGCGCATCGCTTCCAGGTATTGGCCCAGCGCCTGTTTCAGTTGCCGCATCAGCCTGGTGATCTGCGCATCAGAGGCGCCTTGTTCCAGAGCTTGGCGGAGCTTCTCCTGGGCTTGGCGCAGATTTCGCGCTGCTATGGATAAATTACCCCCTTCAATATCCAGTGCGATATCCCAAAGCAGATCCATGACTTCGCTCAAGTCAATCTCATCCCTGATCTGGTGCAAGGCGCGATAGGCGGCCCGGATTCCCAGATAGACACCATAATCCTTGATGAATCGATCCGGGGCCATGCTCAGGGCATCTAGCGCGGTTCCGGCAATCCAGCGATTTTCCGGGTCGAGTGCCAGCATGCGCCTTTGTTCGATGATGGCCTTGGCCAGAGGCTTGGTGAAAACCCGTTCGGGAAGGCGCATGAGGACCGGTGTGCTGGAGGTTTCTTGCCCGGCTTCATCGCGGGCGTGAAGGGTCAGTTCGACAACAAGACCTGCCCAGGGATGGGCTGTCAGGTCGCGGTAGATGATCTGTGGATCTTCCTGCTCCTGCCCGGCGGGGACGGGAAGCAAGAAATCAGGAGGTTTGAGCAGGGGCGGTGTTTCATTCTCTGTTGCAGGTGATGCCTTTAAACGGAATTTGGCGCTGGCTTGTTTGACGCCGTAATCATCATGCATCTTGTAAGTGAGTTTCAAGACCTGATTGGGAGTGACTTGTGGTTTTTTAACCAGCCGGATCATGGGCGGCAAATCAGGTTTGAGATTAAATGCCCAGTTTATGATGTTGTATCCACCGGCCATGATCTGGACATGGCCTGACGAGTGCAGAATTTGCCGCAATTCCCAGACCCCTTTCGCCTTGGCGGTAAATTTCTGTTTTGCCGGGCGGTTTTGTTCTGGCTGAAGGGGGATATCGTTTGTGCCGCTGATGCGAATGACCAGTTCGCTGCCTGCCGGGCTGTTGAAAGTCATTCTGGGCGGATTTTTATCGGCGGGCATGTTCTGGGCCAGAAAGACCGGCGGCCGGGCGGTGTATTTGGGAGGAGTGAGCCAAGCATCCAGAATAATCTTTTCCGGTTTCAAGCTGTAGGCGAGATTGAGAGGTTGAATCAGGTTATGGCTCCAGTCCGGGCCGGCATGGAAAAAGGCGGGAACGAGCAAGAGCAACAAGGCGGCGCGCAGGGCATAAGGATCGCGCCGGGCAAGACCCGGGGAGGGCCAGCCGGTTTTGAGTTTGCGGGCTGATGTTTGCAGCGCCTGTTTATGGGCGCGCCACAACCTTTGTGTGGCGGTATCACCCAGCCCCAGAGTCAGGGTGTCGGAAAGTGATGAGAGGGGTTGATGTTTTAGTCTTGAGGCCTGCTCCAGGCGGCGCAGGGCCAGGTTTTTTCCCGGCCATTTCAGGTGGCGCAGAGGCCACAGGGTGAAAATCAGCAAGGCAGCGAACAGGAGCAGCGCACCTATATGGATGAAAACGGGCAGATCACGCCATAAACCGCTCAATGCGCTCAAAACAAACAGGCCAAGAACCCCAAGGGGTGGCCATAAAGCCACCCAGAGTTGCTCCCAGACAAGAATGATGCGCGCCAGCATGCGTTTGCGCCGAAGGCTGGCGGGAAGTTCGATTACCTTGTCAAGGGTCTCATGATGTCTCTTGCGCTGCATTTCACGGGCACTCTAGCACGGCAAGGCGCAAGAAGCGAGGTCACAGCCAGGGGGGCAGGGTGTCGAGCGCCAGCAGCTCTTCATAGCCCTGGCGTTTGCGAATCACCGCATAGTCCTCATCATTGACCAGTATTTCGGGAATCAGCGGTCTTGTGTTGTAGGTTCCAGACAGCACTGCTCCATAGGCTCCGGCGGACATCACGGCGATCAGGTCACCGGCTTCAAGGACGGGTAGCTTGCGGGATTTGGCCAGGAAATCCCCGGATTCGCAAATCGGGCCGACAATATCATAAACCTGTTCGGGCTGATTGGCCCCAGCTTCATGAACGGGGCGGATATCATGATGGGCGCTATAAAGGGTGGGGCGCACCAGGTCATTCATGGCGGCATCGGCAATGGCGAAAATCTTGTCTTCGCCATTCTTGATATAAAGGATTTGGGAAACCAGAATCCCGGCATTGCCGGCAATCATCCGGCCCGGTTCAAAGACCAGGCGGCAATTAAAGGTCGCGGCCAGATCCTTGACCATTTCGGCATATTCATCCGGGCGCGGCGGCGGGGCATTGCCGTGTTCATAAGGGATGCCCAGACCGCCGCCAAAATCAAAATGGTTGATGTCATGCCCTGCCGCGCGCAGCTCGCGGACCAGCTCGCCAAGCCGCGAGATGGCTTTGGCAAAGGGTTCAAGCTCGGTAAGCTGGGAGCCGATATGCATGTCTATGCCGGTAACGCGAATGCCGGGCAACGCCGCGGCCCGGGCGTAAATGTCATGGGCGCGTTTCCAGGGAATGCCGAATTTGTCCTCGGCCCGGCCGGTGGAAATCTTGGCGTGAGTGCGGGCGTCCACATCCGGGTTGATGCGCAGGGCCACCGGGGCTTCAAGGCCCTTTGCGGCGGCAACCTCGCTTAACGCCTCAAGCTCGGGTTCTGATTCGACATTGAAACAATAGATGTTTTCATCCAGCGCTTCGGCCATCTCGGTGCGGGGCTTGCCAACCCCGGAAAAAACAATTTTTTGTCCCGGTACGCCGGCGGCGCGGGCGCGGCGAAGCTCGCCGCGCGAGACCACATCCATGCCCGAACCCAGATCGGCGAGGGTTTTCAAAACGGCAATGTTGGAATTGGCCTTGATCGAGTAGCACACCAATGTGTCAAGACCGGCGAAGGCGCGGGAGAAGACCTGGAAATGGCGGGTTAGCGTTGCTGTGGAATAGACATAAAAAGGAGTGCCGACATCTTCTGCAATTTCCTCGATGGAGAGGCCTTCGGCATGCAATACGCCATCCTTGTATTCAAAGTGGTTCATGGCT
>CAZHLV010000058.1:0-1809 GCA_964533415.1 uncultured Hyphomicrobiales bacterium | reverse complement strand
TTTTACAAGGAAAGCCAGGTCAAGATTTCCGGCGAACTGGCGGAATATGCAGTGGTTGCCGATAGCGGCAATACCAATATGCGCATCTTTTGCCCGAAATGCGGTGGGCGGCTGTTTGGCCGCAATTCGGCGCGGGAAGGGGTGATCGGCATACAGGCCGGCGCTCTGGATAACCCGCAAAATATCAAGCCGGCTGTGGTGGTTTACACCAAGGACAAGCGCGAATGGGATGTTCTGGATGAAAATCTCACCGCTTTTGAGGCCGGGCCACCGCAGGGCTGATCAGTTTGTGCGCCAGCCATCGCCCAGACGTTTATTGATGCTTTCAGGCACATGCTTTGCCCCGCGAAAATCGGTTTTCTCAAATCGGGCGTTGATGAATTGGGTGTTCTTCAGGGTTGCGCCGACGAAACTGGTTGAAAACAGCGTTGCGCCGCGCAAGTTGGCATTTGTCAGATCCGCTCCCCAAAATTCAACCTCTTCGGCGCTGGCGCCGGTCATGTTGACGTTTTTCAGCGAGGCCCAGCGAAAGTCGGAGCCTTCAAAAACCGCCCTGAGCATATAGACGCCATCGAATATGGAGCGGCGCAGATGGGTCTCTTCCATGACGACATCTTTCATGTAGGCCCCCCTGAAATCGACAGAAGCGCCGGTGGATTCAATGACCCTCGTGCCAAACATGTTGGTGGAGCGGAAATTTGAATGGGAAAAATCGACATTGTCAAAAGAAGTGTGGAAAAGATCCGCACCGCTCAAGGTCGAACGTTGCATCCAGCAATCGATGAAACTCGTCCATTTCAGGTTTGCGCGGCGCAGGTTTGCCCCGATGAAATCGCAATTGAGCAAGGTGGCGTTGGAAAAATCAACACCGTAGAGATTTGCGCCGTGCAGATCGAGATTTCTTGATTTCAGGCCCTTGAAGGAGCAGTGCCGCAAGTCGGTGAGAGGGGCAGGTTTTGCGCAATCGCCCTTTGGCAAGGTTTTCGATGTTGCTGGTTGAGAGATGGCAAGGGCCGTGATGGTCAGGGTTGCAAAGAGTGCTGCCAGAAGAGTTTTCATGTCAAATGCCTTCTGTTGTTCTTGTTTTTGCTACTGTCTCACAGATTTTGCGCTGGGGCCAGATGCAAAGTGTTTATTCGGCCGCTTTGATGCGCTTGCGTCTTTGCTGCATTTCCTCAAGATATTGACCCGTATAGCTCTCGGGGGTTTCCATGATGGTCTTGGGCGGGCCTTCGGCTATGATCTTGCCGCCACCATCACCGCCTTCCGGGCCAAGATCCAGAATCCAGTCGGCGGTCTTGATGACTTCCAGGTTGTGCTCGATGACAATCACGGTATTGCCCTGATCCACCAGTTCATGCAGCACTTCGAGCAGCTTGGCGACATCATGGAAATGCAGGCCCGTTGTCGGCTCATCGAGAATATAAAGGGTACGGCCCGTGGCGCGTTTGGAAAGTTCCTTGGCGAGCTTGACCCGCTGGGCTTCGCCGCCGGACAAGGTGGTGGCCTGCTGGCCGATATGGATATAGTCCAGCCCGACCCGGTGCAGGGTTTCCAGCTTGTCGCGCACGGCGGGGACGGCCTTGAAGAATTTTGCACCTTCTTCGACGGTCATGTCCAGCACATCGGCGATGGATTTGCCCTTGAAGCGGATCTCCAGGGTTTCGCGGTTGTAGCGTTTTCCGACGCAGGCCTCGCAGGTTACATAGACATCGGGCAAAAAGTGCATTTCGATCTTGATAACCCCGTCGCCCTTGCAGTTCTCGCAGCGCCCGCCCTTGACATTGAAGGAAAAGCGCCCCGGCTTGT
>CAZHLV010000057.1:0-18875 GCA_964533415.1 uncultured Hyphomicrobiales bacterium | reverse complement strand
AAGGGTGGCGGGGAGGCGGAGCGGGCAGGATCGGAAATATATATAATGAGCAAAAAGCAAAAAATAACCCCGGCCGCAGATGCCGCCGGGGTTTTGTGATCGCGTTTGTTCCCGAGACCTACTTGTTGAGACTCTGGTAGTAATCCATGAGGATCTTGGCGACCTCGGGGCGGGAGAATTCCGGCGGCGGAGCCTCCCCGTTGCCGAGCATTTCGCGCACCTTGGTGCCCGAAAGCAGCACGAAATCTTCCTTCTTGTGGTCCGGGGCTTCACGCATCATCACCACCTTGTCGAGCTTTTTCGAATAGGCGGTGTGGTCGGCATTGAAGATCTCGATTTTCATGGAGCCTTCGGGAATGGTGTCGAAAATCTCCTGCGCGCCAAAGTCGGTGTAATAATCACCAACACCGGCATGGTCACGGCCCACGATGAGATGGGTTGCGCCCATGTTCTGGCGGAACACGGCGTGCAGCACCGCCTCGCGGGGGCCGGCATAGAGCATGTCGAAGCCATAACCGGTCACGATGGCGCTGTTGGGCGGGAAATAAAGCTCGACCATCTTGCGGATGGCGCCATCACGCACCGGCGCCGGGATATCACCGGGTTTCAATTTGCCCAGCAGCATGTGGATGACTAGACCATCGGCGCCAAGGCGGTCCATGGCCATGTGGCACAGTTCCTCATGGGCGCGGTGCATGGGGTTGCGGGTCTGGAAAGCCACCACTTTTGACCAGCCATGCTCACGGATTTCATTGCGAATCTCCACCGCGGTGCGGAAGGTGTCGGGGAATTCAGACTGGAAATAGCTGAAATTCAGCACCTGGATATCACCCGAAAGCGCCACCTTGCCGCTGCTGTTGAACGCGGCAACGCCGGGATGCTCCGGATCGGTAGTGCCATAGACCGACTGGGTCATGGCTTCCATTTCCGCATCGCTAAACTCTTCTACCGCGGCCACATCCATGACGGCGAGAACCGGGTTGCCCTCGACATTGGGATCCTTCAGGGCAATACGGTCCCCGGCCTTGATGGCGCCGGCGTCCTCAACAAGGTTAAGGACCGGGGTGGGCCAGAACAGGCCGCTGGCGGTGTGCATGTTGTCGGCGACCGAAAGAGCATCGGCTTTATTCATGTAGCCGGTGAGCGGATTGAAATAGCCGCCGCCCAGCATGACCGCATTGCCCGCGGCGGCAGAACTAACCAGCACGGAAGCCAGGTTCTGCGCTTCGGCCCGCAGTTTTTCATTTTCAGCCGAATCATAAACGAATAACGGGTTCAGCTCGTCAGACCCGTGAGGTTGGATTAATGTTGACATCTTTTCTCCCCCTGGAGCTCTGCAATAGAGAATTATCCTTGAAATCCCCGTTTTACAAGCAACATGGCGTGACGGGGCATTCTTTAACCGGTCCGCGAGCAAGTGTAGATCGCCCCGGATGGCTCCGTTATATATACGAAAATGCTGATATGTACAGGATGATGTTCGCCCCTTTTGAACCTTTCCCGTTATAAACTGGGGTTGCGGGGCTTTCCTTTCGCGGCAATTTGATATATTAGAACTTTCTGTTTAGCTGTGCGCAGCATAATTTCCGCGCCGCGCGGCAGTTGGGCAAAGAGGGGCTGAAATAAAAGCCTTTGGGGATAAGATACAAGGGACGCTTTTTAACAAGGAAGGTGCTTCAACCATGGCAAACAGCGACTCAAGTGACGACAAGAAGGCCGCTGAACAGACAGCCTCTGACGAGATCGAAAACACCGAAGACGATCTGGAAGATGAATTTGCAGCTTTTGAAGCTGAAGCGAAAGCCGCGGCGGCGAAAGCCATGAGCGGCATGAGCGGCGGCGCAGCGGCGGCAGCCTCGGGCGAGGCAGCAGAAGCGGCCGATGATATCGAGGATGACGAAGACGAAGACGATGATTTCGCAGCCTTTGAAGCGGCAGCCAGGGCCGCGGCGGCAGGCGCCATGGCCAATATGGGCGGCGGCGCAGCCGGATCGGGCGCAGCAGAAGACCCGGCGCCAGCGCAACAGGCAACCCCGGCAGAAACAGCGCAGGATGATAGCGCAGACGAGGCGGAAGAGAAAAGCGCGACTGAGGCTGCGCCTGTTGCCGATGATGGCAAATCGGCAGCTATTGCCGCAGCAGCCGAGCACATCAAGGCGACATCTGAAAAACTGTTTGGCAAAACACCGGGCATGAAGAGCCAGACCATCCTCGTGGTGGGCGGAGGCATTGCCGGGGTGACCGCCGCGCTGGAAGCGGCAGAGACCGGTTATGATGTCATCTTGCTGGAAAAGGAGCCTTTCCTTGGCGGACGGGTGACCCGGCTCAACCGGTATTTCCCGAAAATGTGCCATCCCACCTGCGGGCTGGAGATCAATTACCAGCGCATCAAGCGCAATCCACGCCTGAAAGTCATTACCATGGCGCAAGTTCAGGATGTGAGCGGCTCGCGCGGGGATTACACGGTTACGGTAAAAACCACGCCGCGTTATACCACATCGGCCTGTGACGGCTGCGGGCTGTGTGCTGAAGCAGTGGAAAGCGAAGTGCCCAACCCGTTCAACTACGGGCTCGACAAGACCAAGGCGGTGCGGCTTTCCCATGAACACGCTTTTCCCATGGCCTATGTGATTGATCCTTCAATCATCGGCACACCGGAAGCCGACAAGGTGAAAGAGGCCTGCCCCAAGGGCGCGGTTGATTTTGAGCAAACCGAAGAAACCTTTGATCTGAATATCGGCGCGATCATCTGGGCCACCGGATGGAAGCCTTATAACGCCTCGAAAATCGAGGTTTATTCCTATGACAAATGCGACGACATTATCAACAATGTCGAGATGGAGCGCCTCGCCAACCATGACGGCCCGACGGGCGGCAAGATCCTGCGTCCGTCCAATGGCGAGGAAGTGAAAAAGATCGCCATGATCCAGTGCGCCGGTTCACGTGATATCAACCACCTGGCCTATTGCTCGATGATCTGCTGCCTGGCCTCGCTCAAGCACGCCGCCTATGTGCGCGAGCAGTACCCGGATGCACAGATTGACATCTATTACATCGATATCCGCGCCCACGACAAGATGTCGCAATTCTACGAGCGCATCAAACGCGATGAAAACATCAACTTCATCAAGTCCAAACCGGCCCATATCAAGATTTCCGATGATGGCCGCCCGGTGGTTTGCGGGGAGCGCACCATTGACCGTGATCTTTATGAAAATGATTACGACCTGGTGGTTCTGGCAACCGGCATGCAGCCGGCCCTGGAGGCCGATTTTGCCCCGGCGGATCTGAAACGGGACGAGTTCGGGTTTGTCGTTCCCTCCGAAGGGGATGGCGAGGGCCAGTTCTCCGCCGGTGTGGCGGGCGGGCCTTTCGATGTTGCCCTTTCCAACCAGTCCGCAACCGCCGCCGCGCTGAAAGCCATCCAGGCCGTGCGCGCGGGTTCGTAAGATATCCTTAGAGGAGCCAGGACATGAGTGATTTTGAGAAAAAACCCGGCGTTTATCTGTGTGAAGGCTGCGGTATTGCCGATGCCATCGACATGGATGAGCTGGAAGAAGATGTAACGGGCGGATTTGACTTTTCCGTCTCCCATTGCCGCCGGGCGGCGAGCTTTTGCGCCGGCGAGGGCATGGAGCAACTCAAGAAGGATGTTGCCGATGGCGAAGTCAACCAGGCGATTATCGCCGGGTGTTCGCCGCGCGTGATGACCCGCGAGTTTGACGAGGTCGGGGCGCAGATCATCCGCGCCAATATCCGCGAGCAGGTGATCTGGACCCAGCCGGCAGGTGAGGAAGACACGCTCATGTTCGCCAAGGACAATGTCCGCATGGCCATGGCGCAAGCGGAAAATTCCGAACCGCCAACGCCCCATGAGAGCACCATGGTGAGCTGCAAGCTGCTGGTGGTCGGCGGCGGCGTTACCGGCCTGAGCGCGGCGCTCGAAGCGGCCAAAACCGGCGCTGAGGTTGTGCTGGTTGAAAAATCAGGTCAACTGGGCGGCTGGGCCGCCAAGTGGGCGAAGGTTTCCCCGCATCGCCCGCCTTACCGGGGCTTGCAGGATAACCCGGTTCCGGGCCTGATCGCCGAGGTTGAGGCCAATGACGCCATTACGGTGAAAACAGGCACGATCGTCACCCATACGGAAGGCATGCCGGGCAAGTTTACCGTCAGGACCACCGATGGCAGCGGCGAAGAGGCATGGGATGTATTCGGCGCCATCGTTGTCGCCACGGGCTGGCGGCCTTACGACACGGCGAAGCTGGAACATCTTGGCTATGGCTCTAGTGAGGATATCATTACCGATATCGAGTTCGAGGAACTGGCCGCCAATGGCGGGATCAAGCGCAAATCCGATGGCAAGACGCCGGAAATTGCCGCCTTTATCATTACCTCCGACCCGGAGATCATGCCCTACAGCTCCGGCGTGTCCTCAACCGTGGCCATCAAGCAGGCGCAGATGCTGGTTGAATCTGACCCTGACGCCATGGCCTATGTGATCTACGAAGAGCTTCGCGCCCATGGCACCACGGAAGATTTCTACCGTGAAGCCCAGGAAAAAGGCGTGATCTTCCAGAAAGGCACGGTAAAATCGGTCGGCGCAGACCTGACCATCACCGTTGAAGATGATCTCCTGGGGCAGGAAGTGCCGATGAGCGGGCTCGACATGATCGTGCTCACCACCGGCATGGTGCCCAATTCCACCAACCCGGATATCGAGGCAGCGGACAAGGGCAACGCCCAGCTCAAGGATGATATCGACCCGACGGCGCCTTTTGCCGAGCGGGGCCTGAAATTCCTCACCCAAAACGATGACGAGGGGGAGCCGGCGCAGCCGGGCGGGCCGATCCTGAACCTGCAATACCGGCAGGGCCCGCATATCCCGGTGCTGGCCAACGGGTTTGCCGATTCGCATTATATCTGCTTCCCTTATGAAACCCGCCGCACGGGGATTTATACCTGCGGCACGGTGCGCCGCGCCATGACCATTGGCGAGGCGCGCGAGGATGCACAGGGCGCGGTCCTGAAAGCTATTCAGGCCATGCGGGCTTCTGAAGACAGCGCCGCGGTGCATCCGCGGGCCGGTGATCTTTCCTTCCCCAAATTCGGGCTGGATATCTGCACCAAGTGCCGACGCTGCACGGTGGAGTGCCCGTTTGGCGCGATTGACGAGGATGAGCAGGATTACCCGATCCTCAACCCGACCCGCTGTAGGCGCTGCGGTACCTGCATGGGAGCCTGCCCGGTGCGCACCATCTCGTTTGACAATTACAGCCCGGTGATGGTCTCGGAAATGATTAGCGCCGTGGAAATGCCGGATGAATTCGAGGAAAAACCGCGCATTCTTGTCTTTGCCTGTGAAAACGATGCCTATCCGGCGCTGGACATGGCGGGAATCAACCGGCAGCAGATGAATTCCATGATGCGGTTCATCCCGGTGCGCTGCCTTGGCTCGGTAACCTTGTTGTGGATATCCACGGCGCTGGAGAAAGGCTATGACGGGGTGATGCTGATGGGCTGCAAATCCGGTGATGATTACCAGTGCCATTTCGTCAAGGGCAGCGCCATGGCCACCGAGCGCATGGCCAAGGTGGGCGAAACCTTGCAAAGCCTGATGCTTGAAGAAGAGCGGGTCAAGGTCGAGGAAGTTTCGATCGCCGATTCCTCGCGTATTTCCGATCTACTCAACGATTTCGGCAAGGAAATCGAAGAAATCGGCCTCAACCCGTTCAAGATGTAGGATGAGCAGATGACAGCACAACTTCCCTCAACGGCCACCCGGAAATATGACCTGACATTTGCCCGCTGGGTGCGTGACAATGTCTATGGTGGCGGCAAGATGAACATGTGCATGCAATGCGGCACGTGTTCGGGCTCATGCCCCAACGGGGCCGAGATGGATGTGGGCCCGCGCAAGCTCTTCATGATGGTGCGGGCCGGAATGAAAGACGAGGTTTTAAGCTCCTCGACCCTTTGGGAGTGTACATCGTGTTACCGCTGCGTGGCGCGTTGCCCACGCGGGGTGCCGGTGACCTATATCGTGCAGGGGCTGGCGGCGGTCGCGGCGCGCGAGGGCTATGCCCCCAAGGTCGAGAATGCCAATTTCGCCAAGGCCTTCTGGTGGAGCGCCAATACCTTTGGCAAGACCGATGAGCGTCTCGTAACCATGAAATATTTTTTCTCCTTCGGTTTTGTCGAGGGAATCAAGAAATCCCTGGCCAATCTGAAGATCGCGCTGGGCATGGTCAAGGCGGGCCGCATGCATATCGGCATGCCGCATAAAATCAAGGGCGGCAAGGAACTCAAAGCCATGCTGAAGAAAGCGCAAGAAATCGAAGCGCGTGAGGGATAGAGGGATAAGCCATGAGTGAGAAAAAAACATACACCTATTATCCCGGTTGTTCTTCCGAGGCGACGGGGATGCATCTGGACGCCTCTTTCCGGGCAGTTATGCCGGAGCTGGACCGGGAAATCGTTGATATCGACGACTGGAACTGCTGCGGGGCCTCGGTTGGCCTGATCGGTGGCGGGGCATTGCCGCAGACCGTGCTGAACGGGCGTAACCTTGCCAAGGCGCAGGAGAAGCAAAACCATGATGTCATTACCGCCTGTGCAGCGTGTTATCTCAACACCCACGGCAACAATGAGAAAATCAAGGACAGCGACAAGCTGCGCGAGAAGGTCAACGAAGCGCTTGAAGCCGGTGGCTTGAGCTACACGGAGGACTTGCAAGTTCATCACGCCATGGAAGTGCTGGTGAACGATGTGGGCATGGACAAGATCAAGGAACGCTCCACCAACCCGCTCAAGGGCCTGAAAGTGGCCGGCTGGGTTGGCTGCCAGACGGTTCGTCCCTTTGCCGCAACCGATGCCGGGGGGAATTATGATACCTTTGAGGATCCGGAATTCCTTGATGACATTACCGAGGCTATTGGCGCAGAAGTGGCCGACTTTGCCCCCAAGACCAATTGCTGCGGCGGTTCGGTGGCGGTGATGAAGCCGGAAAAAACCCTGCACCTGATGAAGACCATCCTTGATGCGGCGATCGAGTCGGGGGCGGATGTGGTCTCCACCCCCTGCCCGCTCTGCCAGACCAATCTGGAGATGTACCAGGACGCCATCAACAAGAAATACGGAACCGATTTCAATATTCCGGTGGTGTTCCCGACCCAGCTCATGGCGGTGGCCTTTGGCCTTGACGCCAGGAAAGGCGCCGCGCTGCACCAGAATACGATCAAGGCGGACAAGCTGGAGAAAATGGCCAAGTAAAGCCGGCTTGAACCCCCGCCTTACGGGACGAGAAACCGCGCATGCAAAATGGCATTGCGCGGTTTTTTATTTTTCCCCGTTCTGCTTGTCATCGGGATCAACGGGCAGTTCATCATCATCCATGATGGCGCGCCAGGCAGCCCCGTCGAGATCATCATACTGGCCGCTTTTAAGAGACCAGATGAAAGCGCCAAGCCCCAGCCCGGCCAGAAGCAGGGCGATGGGAATGAGGTATAAAAGAATACTCAAGCGGTTTTCCTTTCCCGCAAGCTCAAACGGGCGCGCAAGGCGTTCAGCGTGACAACAATTGATGAGCCGGACATGGCCAGCGCCGCAACGAGCGGATTTGCATAGCCGAGCACGGCAAGCGGCACGGCGATCATGTTATATATAGCGGCAAAGCCAAGGTTTTGCAGCATCATTCGGCGCGACATGCGGGTAACCCTGATGGCCGTGACCACGGCGCCAAGGTCTTCGCCCATGAAGACAAAATCAGCCGCCGCCCGGCTGATATCGGCAGCCGATACCGGAGATATGGAGGCGTGAGCGGCGCTGAGAGCGGGGGCGTCATTGAGCCCGTCGCCAACCATCAAAACTTTCAAGCCTTTCGATTCCAGTTCGGCAAGACGGGTAATCTTGTCCGCCGGTTTCAAACCGGAACGCCAATCCTTGATCCCCAGTGATGTGGCGAGCGCACTGACGGCATCGCGCGTATCGCCGGAGAGGATTTCCATATCCAGCCCCATGGCGCGGAGTCTGCTTATGGTCCCGGCGGCATCTTTGCGCAATTTCTGGGCAATGTGAAAAGCTACCGGTGCTTCCTTGCCTTTGACGAACCAGATGGTAGAAGTCAAATTCTCTGAAGGTACGGGGGCTGTTTTCACGCCGCAAAATTCCGCGCTACCCAGGCGCAAGGAAATGCCGCCAAGAATTGTGGAAATCCCCTGGCCCGCGGTTTCGGTTATGTTGTCCAGCGGCGTATCTTCGCCCGCCGCCAAGGCTACCGCCCGGGCAAGGGGGTGATTGCTGGCCACCGCCAATTTGCCGGCAAGGGCAAGGTCATCTTTATTAATCTCGTTGATATTCAACAGCCCCGGCTCTGGTGCGGTCAGGGTTCCTGTCTTGTCAAAAACAATATAGTCGACCTGGGCAAGGCGCTCCAGGGCATCGCCGGAATTGACCAGAATGCCAGCACGGAACAGGACCCCGCTGGCAACCACCTGAACCACGGGAACCGCCAGGCCAAGAGCGCAGGGGCAGGTGATAATCAGCACCGAAATGGCGTTCAGGAGAGCGCCCTGCCAGCCTAGCCCCAAAATCAGCCAACCGATCAGGGTAAGCGCCGCGGCGCTGTGGACGAGGGGAACATAAGCCCGGGCGGCCCGGTCGGCAAGGCGAACATAGCGGGTTTTAACCTGGGCGGCATTTTCAAGCAATTTGCTGATTTCCGCCAGAATGGTGCCTTCAAGAACAGCGGTGGCCCGGATCTTCAAGCTCCCGGCAAGATTAAGCGTTCCGCCGATAACACGATCTCCCTCGGCAACCTTCTCGGGCAGGGTTTCGCCGGTAACGAGGCTGAGATCAACCTGGCTGGCGCCGGAAATCACAACCCCGTCTACACCTATGCGGTCTCCAGCTGCCACATGGATCTCGTCACCGGGCTTGATGCTGGACAGGGGCACTTCGATTCGCGCGCCATCTGGTTCAATCCGGGTGGCGGACTGGCCTTGAAGGGTAATCAGATTCTGGGCCAAGTCCGAGGTGCGCCGGCGCATGTTTTCATCCAGAAACCGGCCGACAAGCAGAAAAAACAGCAACATGACCGCGGAATCGAAATAGGCGTCCCTGGCCCCGGTGAAGGTTTGCACCAGGGACATGCCCACGGCAAGCGTGACCGCCAGGGAAATGGGGACATCCATATTCAGGTTTTTGGCGCGGATGCTGGTTATGGCGCTTTGAAAGAAGGGCTGCCCCGCATAGGCAACTGCCGGGATCGCGATGAGCGCGGATATCCAGTGCATCAGATCCCGGGTGGCCGGGGTTATGCCGCTGACATTACCCGCCCAGATGGATATGGACAGCAGCATGATGTTCATGGCCGCGAAACCGGCTATGGCCAGCGCCCTGAGGAGATATTTCGAGCGTTCCTTGTGTGAGGCATTGACCTGTTCAGGATCGAATGGAAAAGCGGAATACCCGATGCGCTCCAGCGCCCTCAGGAAAACCTCGGGGATCACCTTGCTGTCTTGCCAGGTGATCGCCAGACGATGGGAGGTGAGATTGACGCGGGCGCTCTCAACTCCCGGGACGGCCTTGAGTTCACGCTCGATCTTGGCCATGCACCCGGCACAGGTGATGCCGTCCACGGCCAGATCAAGCTGGCACAGACCATCATCATTGTTTTTTATATATTGAGATAGGTCACGCTGCTTTCGCATTATTGCAATATGACGCGGGACTTGCTTTTGTAAACAATTTTTCCGGCATCTTTGATTTCAAGTTTCAAATCCCAGATTCCGCGCAGTGGCAACATGATGTTGCCCCGATACAGGCCGGGTTTTTTCTCCTTCAGCAGGACCGACTTGTCATAACCTTGCTTGGTGGGGCGAAAGAACAGGACCCGGACATCCTTTTCCATATAGGGGGCCTCATCGGCGTCCCGCACCCGGACGCTTAGCCGCACCAGCTTGTCAGGCTGGGGATCGGCCGCTATGGACACGCTGAGCCTTGCGGCTTCTTGCTGCCTGGCCCTGGCAATGGTGGAGTTGTAGGCGATCCCCTTTTCATAAGGTTTTTCGGTTTCAAGGCCTGACATGGAATTGACCGCGATATACATCATGCCACCGATGGAAGTGAACACGACAAGGAAAAAACCGCCGATCCAGTATAGAAAGGTTCTGCCTGTTAGTGGTTTACCACCCATATTTCTCACATCCTATGCCACCGGTCTATTTACCGGGAGATTTGAAGAAGTCTGTCACTGTCGACACCTCACCGGTTTCAATCTCCGTGCTCCTGAATGTCACGGGAACCGATTTGGCGAGCTTGAGACCGGGCGGGGATGACAATAATACCCTGAGCTCCAAAGTCGAGTCTTTCGGCAACTTGATGATATAGTCACCAGACGGGGTCGGGGCGTTTCCGACAATCTTCATTTTCAGCCCTTTGAACCCTTCAACGCCAAGCCTGAAATTACGTTGCTTGATTTTCATGTTCAGGATACGCACGGTATAACCGTTGCGAATGCCGCCATTGGAAAGCTTTACATAAATCGGGTTGCGGTCGTGCAATACGCTCATGCCGGATGAAGAGCGTGAAAAATATGACCAGCCCATGAGCGCCGTGACCAGCACCAGGGAAAACATGTAGATAAGAGTTCGCGGGCGGAAGATCTTTGGCCTCGTGGTTTCCTTCCCCTCGAGGCGGCGTTCAAGATTGACCTCCGATTCATAGGTAATCAGGCCGGTGGGCTTGCCGACCTTGGTCATGATCGCATCACAGGCGTCAATGCACAATCCACACTGGATGCAGGGGAGTTGCAAGCCTTTCCGGATATCAACACCGGTGGGGCAAACATTGACGCATTGCCGGCAATCGATGCAGTCACCGGCGGGCAGTCCCTTGGCAAGGTTTCGTTTTTGCTGCTTGATGGATCCGCGCGGCTCACCGCGATCAACAAGATAACTGACATTCAGGGCTTCATCATCGGTGAGAGCGGCCTGGATACGCGGCCAGGGGCACATATAGATGCAAACCTGCTCACGGGCCCAGCCTGCAAACAGATATGTGGTTGCGGTTAAAATGGCAATCCACAGATAGGCGTCAAACGAAGCCTTGAAATGCAAAAGCTGGTTCATCAGGGTCGGCGCATCGGCAAAATACAAAACCCAGGCGCCGCCGGTGAACAGGGAGATCAGAACCCACAGGAAATGCTTGGTCAGTTTCAGGCGGATCTTGCGGAAGCTCCAGGGTTCCTTGTCGAGTTTCATCATGCCGCGCCGGTCGCCCTCGATCCAGCGCTCGACAGCCATGAACATGTCGGTCCACACCGTCTGCCAACATAAATACCCGCACCAGATGCGCCCGGCGATAGCGTTCATCAAGAACAGCACCATGGCGGCAAGGATCAGAAGGCCGGTGAGGTAATAAACCTCTTGCGGCCAGATTTCGATGAAGAAAAAATACAGACGCCGGCCGGGCAGGTCGACCAGAACTGCCTGATCCGGGGCTCCGGGGCCACGGTCCCAGCGCAGGAAGGGCAGCAGGTAGTACACGCCCAGCGTGATGACCATCAGGCCCCATTTGATCGTGCGGAAGGTTCCCCGGACTTTCTGAGGGTAAATACGCGGCGCAGCTTCAAAGAGGGCCTTGTCCTTGCTGAGCATATCCGTCTGTGACATCTAAGAACTCCTCAAACAGCGATTTGTTTTCATTCTAACCGCAACCAGATCGTTCAACAGTGACTAGCTCACCATGAAAACCCGTGTAATCGTGCGTTCCGCAACTGATTTCCCGAAACAGTCCCAAGGGGTTCCCGGCAGGAAAAGCGATCCGTCAGAAATCAGGAAATATCATGACCTGAGCGCAACAAGCCGCATGCGAAGCGGCTCTTCCAGATCAAAAGGCCCCGGGATGAACGGATAACCGTTTCCCGGAGCCTCGCATTGTTTTACCTGTCGCCATTGCGCCTGAAAATCAACGGCAGAAATGGCAAGAGACTCTGGCAAAGCTTCAAGCCACCTTACTTACCACCGCCCAGCGTGTGGACATAGACAGCCAGCGCCTTGATGAGAGCCGGGGACAAACGTCCTTCCCATGTCGGCATCTTGCCCTTGCGGGCGTTCGTGATGGTATTAATGACCGTTGCTTCATCACCGCCATAGAGCCAGATATCATCTGTCAGGTTGGGTGCGCCCAACTCGGTCTGGCCCTTGGCGTTTTCACCATGACACGAGGCGCAGTTTTCTTCAAACAGGGCCTTGCCCGCGGCCACATCGGCGCCTTCAACCTTGCCTCCGCTGAGCGAGAGCACATAACCGGCAACATCGGTAATCTGCTTTTTGTCAAGGATATCATCCTTGCCGAAAGCCGGCATGTCGTTGGTGCGGGTGTCCTCGTGCTTGTCGCGCGCGCCGACCCGGATCGTGGTGTAAATGTCATCAAGGGTGCCGCCCCAGAGCCAGTCGTCATCGTTCAGGTTCGGAAAGCCCTTTGATCCTGAAGCGCCGGTGCCGTGACACGCAGCGCAGTTATCGCCAAAGGCCGGTTTTGCCATGGCGCGGGCAAAGTTCAACAGATCCGGGTTGTTCTTGATATCCTCAAGCGAGGCATCCAGAAGTTTCTTGGCGCTTTCGGCCCGGGCGGCATTGAGCTTGGCCATGTCCTCGACAATGACCTTGCGCTCGGAATAGCCGAAAATCCCCGGCGTGTAGCTGTTCAGGAGTGGCCAGGCCGGATAGACAATCCAGTACCCGATCGACCAGATGATCGTGATCCAGAAGGTCCACACCCACCAGCGGGGCAGCGGATTATTGAGCTCCGCAATCCCGTCCCATACGTGACCGGTCGTCTCAACGCCGGTGACTTCATCAACTTTTTTCGTTCCCATATTGATCAATCCTCTTCAAGCGGCAGGTGAGCGGCATGGTCAAACTTTTTCTTGTTGCGCGGCCATAATGCGTAAACCAGCACTATGACAAACATCGCCATAAAAAAGAACAGGCCGAAAATCCCGGAAAACTGGGTAATTGTGGCATGATCCATGCTACGCTCCTCCCCCTAACGCTGCCATTCAACTGGCGCCTTGTCCTTGTACAACCCGAAATCAACCATGGTCCCCAGAACCTGCAAATAGGCAATCAGGGCATCCATTTCCGTGACCCGCGGGTCCCCGTCAAAGTTGCGCACGGTGATTTTCTCGCCATAGCGCTTCTTGAGGGCTTCGGCCTCATCCGAATCCGGATCGCCCGCCTGCGCCTTGGCATCGGCAACGGCATTGGCAATCTGGTCGTCGGTATAAGGTACGCCAACCAGCTTGTTGGTCTTCAGGTGATCCGCCATGTACTTGACCTTGAGGTCTGTTTTCAGGAACGGATAACCGGGCATGACCGATTCCGGTACGATCGAGCGCGGATTGGTCAAATGATCGCGATGCCAATCATCGGAATACTTGCCGCCAACACGGGCCAGATCAGGGCCGGTACGCTTTGAGCCCCACTGAAAGCCATGATCGTACATGCTCTCGGCGGCCAGAGAATACGGACCGTAGCGCTCCACCTCATCGCGCAACGGGCGGATCATCTGGGAATGGCACAGGTAACACCCTTCGCGGATGTAGATATTGCGCCCGGCAAGCTCCAGCGGCGTGTAGGGACGAACCCCTTCCACTTTCTCGATCGTGCTGTTCAGGTAGAACAGCGGAATGATCTCGATAATACCGCCAATGGCAACGGCAATCAGAATCCCCACAGTCAGGAGGATCGAATTTTTTTCAAAGACTTCATGTTTTGACATGTTTTCGTCCCCCTTTATTCAGCGGCCTGCAAAGCGGTTTGCCCTGCGCCTTCAGATTCCGGCTGCGCCCTGACAGTCATAATCAGGTTGTAAACCATGATTAACGCACCACTCAGGAAGAATGCACCGCCCAAAGCCCGGATGACATAGTAAGGATGCATCGCCTCAACGGTCTCGATGAAGGAATATTCAAGGAAACCAAGCGAGGTGTAAGCACGCCACATCAGGCCCTGCATGATGCCGGACACCCACATGGATGTGATGTAAAGCACGATGCCAATGGTCGCGAGCCAGAAATGCCAGCTCACCAGCCGGAGCGAGTAGAGCTCCTTGCGCTTCCACAGCCAGGGGACCAGGCAATAGATCGAGCCGAAGCTAATCATGCCAACCCAGCCCATGGCGCCTGAATGCACATGGCCAACGGTCCAGTCGGTGTAATGCGAAAGCTGGTTCACCGCGCGAATGGCCATCATCGGCCCTTCGAAAGTGCTCATGCCGTAAAAAGCGACCGAGGCCACCAGCATGCGCATCACCGGATCGGTGCGCAGCTTGTCCCAGGCGCCCGAAAGGGTCATCAGACCATTAATCATTCCGCCCCAGGACGGCATCCACAAGATGATCGACATGGTCATGCCCAGTGTTTGCGTCCATTCCGGCAAAGCGGTGTAATGCAGATGGTGCGGCCCGGCCCAGATATAGGTAAAGATCAGCGCCCAGAAATGGATGATCGAGAGCCGGTAGGAATAAATAGGCCGCTGGGCCCGCTTGGGCACGAAATAATACATCATGCCCAGGAAGGCGGCGGTCAGGAAGAAGCCCACCGCGTTGTGACCATACCACCACTGCACCATGGCGTCCTGCACACCGGAGAAGACATGATAGGACTTGATACCGAAGATCGAGACCGGGATGGCCACGTTATTGCCGATATGCAGCATGGCGATGGTGACGATAAAGGCCAGGTAGAACCAGTTGGCCACGTAAATGTGGGATTCGCGGCGCTTCATCAGTGTGCCGAGGAACACCAGCAGATAGACGACCCAGACAGCGGTCAGCCACCAGTCGACATACCATTCAAATTCAGCATATTCATGGCCCTGCGTGGCGCCAAGCAGGTAGCCCGTGCCAGCCAGCAAGATGGTCATGTTATAGCCCCAGAAGACAAACCAGGGGGCAAGATCACCGGCCAGCCGGGTGCGGTTGGTGCGCTGCACGACGTAAAAGGATGTCCCGAGAAGGGCATTGCCGCCAAAGGCGAAAATCACGGCCGATGTATGCAGCGGACGCAAGCGCCCGAAATTGGTCATCTGGAAATCCCAGTTCAAGCCCGGAAAGGCCAGTTCCCAGGCGATATAATCGCCAACGAGAAAGCCTGCAACGCCCCAGAACATGGAGATCATGATGAAGGCCTTTACAACGCCTTCATTATATCCTGTTTCATCGGGCCCTTGCCCGGCGCTACGTTTGAAATAGCGCTTGAAGATCGCAAATATGCCGAGCAACGCCCCCAGAGCGCCAACCGACATATGAAATGCCATGACGTTGTCGCGGGCATTCGCCACGATATATACACACATGAGGAAAAGGGCAGCCAATACAACAATCAGCGCCCCCTCTCCCCAGCGGAAAGATTTTGTTTGTGCCATTCGTTCCCCCTTTTTGGACCTTCAAGACGTTGCAGGTCCTTCTTCGGTTCCTCGATAGTTCAATTCTTCTTGTTCGGCAATTTTTCCGTTTTTTGGCTGAATCCACCTAAAAACGCGAACAATTGCGGAACAAAATTGATATGAATCAATCAAAAACGAGTTTTATACCATTTTGAAGAGATTTCCTAGTCATCAAAGTCCTGACATTTTGACGCAGTTGTCAACGCATCCTTTCATCAGGGATGGTGATGACGTAAAAATCCTTTGTGATTGATTTTCCCTGAACACCGGCGCTATTATCGCGCGCATGATAAAACTCAGCGCGACATTCGCCCGGTATGCGGACCGGAAAGTACCGCGATATACCTCCTATCCCACCGCACCGCACTTTCATGACGGCATTGGTCCGGGCCATGGCGGGGAGTGGATCGGGGCCCTGCGCGAAGGCAGTTCGCTTTCGCTCTACCTGCATGTTCCGTTTTGCGTGACCATGTGTTCGTATTGCGGGTGCCACACCAAGATCACCAAGAGGTATCAGCCGGTGGCGGATTACGCCATGCACCTCAAGGCGGAACTGGAGAATGTTGCCCGGCACATGAACGGGCGCATGAGCGTGCGGCACATTGCCTGGGGGGGGGGGACCCCGACCATGCTGAGCCACGAGCATTTCGTCATGCTGATGGAGAGAATCGGCGATCTGTTTGATCTTGATGAAAGGGCAGAGATCGCCGTTGAGGGCGATCCGCGGACGCTGGATGATGAATGCGTCCGCATGCTGGTGGATGGCGGCGTTAACCGGGTATCCTTCGGGGTACAGGATTTCAACCTGCATGTTCAAGAAGCCATTGGCCGTATCCAGTCCTTCGAGATGACCCGCGATGTTACCCAGCGCCTGTGGGATGCCGGCATCAAGGATATCAATTTTGATCTCATGTATGGTTTGCCCAGGCAATCCACCGAAGATGTCATGCGCTCCATGGAAATGGCCACTCGTATCGGCCCGCAGCGCATTGCCCTGTTCGGCTATGCCCATGTGCCGTGGTTCAAATCTCATCAGCGGCTTATCAGGGAAAGCGATCTGCCGGACCAGCATGCCCGTTTCGAGCAAACAGAAGCGGCCGCCCAAGAGCTTGTGAGGCTGGGTTATGTGCGCATTGGCCTTGACCATTTTGCAAGACCCGAGGACGATATGGCGATGGCGCTCGCGAACGGCACGTTGCGGCGCAATTTCCAAGGCTATACCACCGATCCGGCTGACGCGATGCTGCCCTTTGGCGCATCCTCCATCGGCCAGCTTCCACAGGGCTATATCCAGAATATCACCGATATCGGCAACTGGAAACGCAAGGTGGAAAGCGGCGAGTTGAGCACGGCGCGGGGGCTTGAGTTCAGCGCTGATGACAAGCTCAGGGGCGAGGTTATCGAGAAAATCATGTGCAACCTTGCGGTTGATCTTGAGGCGGTTTGCGCCGCGCACGGGGTGGAAGCGGATTACTTTACCGATGAGCTTGCGCAAATCGACGAGTTGGCCCGGGACGGGCTGGTGGTTCGCGACGGGTTAAAACTCACGGTGCCGGAGGAACACCGCGCCTTTATCCGCATTGTCAGCGCCGCTTTTGACGCCTATCTCAAGACCGCCCAGGCCAAGCATTCGGTCGCGGTCTAGAACCTGCGGGACACCGGGATAAATGGACCCGCTTTTCTTTCAGTTCCTCACCGGCGTGACGCTTGGCCTGCCAACCTCCTTGCACTGCGTGGCCATGTGCGGCGGTATCATGGGAGCTTTGGGCCTCAGCGTCCCGGCCTCGGCGCGTGGGACCACCGGGGCTTACGCGCTTCATGCCGGGGCGATCAACATGGGGCGGATTACCACCTATGCCCTTGCCGGGAGTCTTGCCGGGCTGGGCGGGCTGGGCGCGGTCTCGGCGCTTGAACAATCGACCGGGTATTTCCTGTTGCGGGTGCTAGCTGGAATGACGCTGATGTTTGTCGGGTTTTCCCTGCTCGGGATAGCCGGGTTCTCCGAAGGGCTGAACAGGATCATGGCGCCGGTGGCGCGCCCCCTGAACTGGATCGGCTCGCGGCTGAACAGGGTCAACGGCCTGCACGGCGCGGTCTTGAAAGGCGCGGTCTGGGGGCTGCTTCCCTGCGGGCTGGTCTATAGCGCCCTTGTCTATGCGGCACTGAGCGGCGGACCTTATCGCGGCGCGGCGGTGATGGCCGGATTTGGCCTTGCCACGGTCCCGGCGCTGATCGCGGCGGCTTTTGGCGTGAATTTCCTGACCCGGGCCAGGGAGCGCCTGTGGCTTTCGCGCCTGGCCGGATTGATTATTATCGGTTTTGCGGTAGCGACCTACCTGGGGCTTGACGTGCAAATGGGCGAGCTGGTGTGCAAGCTCCCGGCCTGATTGCCGGAAAAGACAAAAACCTAATCTTTAGCCTTAAGGGGAACGCCATAGAGTTCCAACCGGTGATCGACCAGTTCAAAGCCGTGTTCCCGGGCGATTTTCTTTTGCAGTTTTTCGATATCTTTATTGATGAACTCGATTACATCGCCGGTTTCAAGATTAATCAGGTGGTCATGATGGTCAGATTCGGCCAGTTCATAGCGTGAACGGCCATCGCGGAAATCATGACGCTCCAGAATCCCGGCCTCTTCAAACAGGCGCACGGTGCGGTAAACGGTGGCGATGGAGATCTTGCTGTCAACCTTCGAGGAACGGATATAGACCTCTTCAACATCGGGATGATCGTCGGCCTCGGACAAAACCCTGGCGATCACCCGGCGCTGCGCGGTCATGCGCATACCCTTTTCGATACACAGTTTTTCAATTCGGTTCATGTGCGATCCTCGGCATTTTCCCCTCTACCCTTAGCAATTTCAGACCGCCCCTTCAATTGATTCTGCAAGCTGCATGACGAGGGCATGGGCGCCCTTGCCATAATAATCCTTGCGGGCGGCAATTTTTACAAACCCGCAGGATTCATAAAGCCGCAGAGCCGGCGTGTTGGACTCCTCCACTTCAAGAAACAGCGTTTTGACACCGTGCGAGGGCAAACAGGCTTTCAGGGCGTTGATGAGCTGGTTGGCGCAGCCGGCGCGCCGATGGGACGGAGCCACGCAGAGGGTGAGGATTTCAGCCTCTCCGGCAGCCTGCCGGTAAAGAAGAAACCCGCGCATTTCATGCGGGGCCGCCGGGTCAGCCTCTTCCAGCAAGGCGGCGCCGGGATTCGCCAGCAAGGCGGCGATATCGCGCGCCGACCAGGCCGTGGAAAAACTCAGATCATGGACCCGGGCGGCACGGCGGCACAGATCATCACTCCCGGGGGCGCAATAAAGACGGATCACGGCGCGGCCAGTATCGCAAGCCCCGGGCCCGAGGGGAGCCTGGCATCGGGGCGGCGCAGGTAAAGCGGGCCGGGCGGGGGCGCGTTTGCCGGCTCATC
>CAZHLV010000056.1:0-13209 GCA_964533415.1 uncultured Hyphomicrobiales bacterium | reverse complement strand
CGAGACCAGCATTTCACGGCTGAGGATAATCAGCGCTGCCCAGAGCGACCAGCCGGTGATGATGTGGTTGCTCACCAGCATCAACAGGGCCGCGCCCACCAGCAGCTTGTCGGCGATGGGGTCGAGCATGCGGCCAAGGGCTGATTGCTGCGACCAGATGCGGGCCAGGTAGCCATCGAAAAAGTCGGTGATCCCGGCGGCGGTGAAAATGCCCAGGGCCAGCCAGTTGGCCAGGTCACCCTCAAGGAAAAAACTCGCAACAAGAGCCGGTACGGCCACGATGCGGCCATAGGTGAGGATGTTCGGCAGGCTAAACGCCAGTTGTCGTTCGGCGTGGTAGGTCATGATTCAGAGTGTTATACCAGTTCAAATCATCCCGCCATGAAAATAATCATTTATTGTTTTGGCTAGGGCGGTGGATATTCCTTTAACACAGGCCAGATCGGCAACAGAAGCGCGGCTTACGGCTTTCGCTGAGCCAAAATGACGCAGCAGGGCGCGCTTGCGCCCCGCGCCCACGCCGGGAATGGCATCCAGAACGGATACCCCTTGCGCCTTTTTGCGCCGCGCCCTGTGGGCGCCGATGGCAAAGCGGTGCGCCTCATCGCGCAGGCGCTGGAGGTAATACAGCACCGGATCGCGCGCGGGCAGGGAGAAGGGGGGCTTGTCTTTCATGAAGAAACGCTCGCGGCCCGCATTGCGCTCGGGGCCCTTGGCGATCCCGGCAAGGGTGACGCGGCTGATGCCCAGTTCATCGAGAACCTTCTGGGCGGCGCCGAGCTGGCCCGCGCCGCCATCGATCAGCACCAGATCGGGCCAGTTGGCGGTTTCGTCATCATCGGCAGCCTTGGCCAACTGGCGGAAGCGGCGGGTGAGGACTTCTTCCATCATGGCAAAATCATCGCCGGGGGTGAGGTCTTTTGACTTGATGTTGAAGGTGCGGTAGTGCTTTTTTTCAAAACCCTCTGGCCCGGCGACCACCATGGCGCCGATGGCATGGGCGCCCTGGATATGGCTGTTGTCATAAATCTCGATGCGCCGGGGCGTGGTGTCGAGATCAAACAGATCTTGTACTTTGGCCAGCAATTTGCGCTGGGAGGCGGATTCGGCAAGACGGCGGGCCAGGGCTTCTCCGGCATTTTTTAAAGCGTGAGATATCAATTCGCGTTTTTCCCCGCGCCGGGGGACGTGAATTGTTACCTTTCGATCTGTTCGCAGGCTTAAAGCCCGGGCAATAAGCTCCTGATCGGCGATTTCGTGGGACAGCAGAATCATCGCGGGGCAGGGTTTGCCGTCGTAAAACTGGGCCAGAAAGGCGTTCAGGATGTCTTCTGGCGGCAAGGTTTTGTCGGCGCGGGGGAAATAGGCGTGGTTGCCCCAGTTCAGCCCGGCGCGGAAGAAAAACACCTGAATGCAGGACTGCCCGCCGCTCATGTGAATGGCAAAGACATCGGCCTCGTTCACGGTGCGCGGGTTGATGCCCTGATGCGCCTGTATCTGGGTGAGCGCCGCGAGGCGGTCGCGCAGGGCAGCGGCCTGCTCATATTCGCGCTGCTGGCTGGCCTCTTCCATTTGCCGCGCCAGGTCGTCCTTGATCCTGGTGCTCTTGCCGGCGAGGAAATTGCGCGCCTGTTTCACCAGGTCATCATAATCTTTCAGGGCAATTTCCCCGGTGCACGGAGCCGCGCAGCGCTTGATCTGGTAGAGCAGGCAGGGGCGGGTGCGGCTTTGATAAACCGCGTCGGTGCAACTGCGCAGCAGGAATATGCGTTGCAGGGTGTTCAGGGTACGGTTGACGGAACCGGCGGAGGCAAAGGGGCCGAAATAATCGCCCTTCTTGCTGCGCCCGCCGCGGTGTTTCATCAGGCGCACGGCCTCGTGCTCACGCGAGAGCAGGATATAGGGGAAGGATTTGTCATCGCGCAAGAGCACGTTGAAATGGGGTTTGTAGCGCTTGATGAGATTGGCTTCAAGCAGCAGGGCTTCGGACTCGCTGGCCGTGGTGACAAACTCCATGGCGGCGGTGGCGACGATCATATTGGCGATGCGGTTGGTGTGGCCATGCAGGCGGGTGTAGCTCTGGACCCGGTTCTTCAGGGAGCGCGCCTTGCCGACATACAGCACCTTGCCGCGCTCATCCAGCATCCGGTAAACCCCGGGAGTAGAGGGCAAATTCCGCACGTAGTCACGGATCAGATCCGTACCCTTTTTTTGTTTTTTCGTTTCGTTTTTCTCGGTCAAGGCAAGGTTTTTTAAGCGTTTATGCCGCGGATGCGTTCAATTTCCACGCCGACGCATTCGGCATCTGCAAAAGCATCTGGTTTTTCAATCCGCACCCGGGCGGCCAGCACCAGCTTGTTCTCCAGCGTGCGCGCCGCGATGGTCTCGGCGAGGGTTTCCACCAGATTGACATGGCCCGAGTTGATGATGGCCTTGATGGTATTCACGACCTTTTCATAGCACACCACATTGTGAATCTGGTCTTCATGGGAGATGTCGGTTTCCTTGACGGTCAGATCAATGCTGATGAGGAGCTTTTGGGGGGTGAGCTTTTCATGTGCGTGAATGCCGATAAGCGCCTGAACGGCAAGATCTCGCACAAAGACATGGCGGGTAGAGCGCGCCGCATCGGCGATAACGGGTTGCAGCTTGGTGACGGTGCTTTCCATGTGAATTTCCCCTTTCGGGCTTGAACCTGATTCAAGGAGCGGCGCATATATGGGCTATCAGGCGAAAAGGCGGGGTTGTCAACCTTAAAGCGGGTTTCTTCGGATGTTTCCAGGGTGTATGTGCCGCGCATGATGCCTGAAGCGGTGGAAAGAGGGGCGGGAAGTGTATTCAAATTCCCCATCCCGGAATCAACACCGGAACAGCCTTTATTCCTTGATGTTGGCGATATCGGGGGTTTGCCAGGCCAGATGCTGACCGCCATCAAGGGCAATCATCTGGCCGGTCATGGAGGGAGTTGCGAGGATAAAGCGTATCGCGGTGCAAATTTCTTCAAGGTCCGGGCCGGTTTTCAGGAGAAGGGCGTCTTTTTGGCGTTCGAAATTCTCCAGGTTCTGGCGCTTGCTGGCCAGGGTGGGGCCGGGGCCGATGGCGTTGACGCGGATATCGGGGGCAAAGCTCTGGGCCATGGTCCGGGTGGCGGTCCAGAGGGCAGATTTGCTCAATGTATAAGAGAAAAAACCCGGATTAAGCCGCCAGACCCGCTGGTCGATCATGTTTATGATATTTCCCGCCATGCCCTTCGGGAGAGCCTGCGTCATGGCTTTGGCCAGTAAAACCGGGGCGCGCAGATTGATATCCATATGGGCGGTCCAATCCTCGATATCAAAATCATTTGCGGCGTCGTTTTCAAAACGCGAGGCATTGTTAATCAGGCAGGATACGGGACCGAGTTTTTCATTGCAGGCTTTAATCAACCCGGTGGTTTGTCCGGTATTGCGCAGATCGGCCTTGAGCGTGGCGGCTTTTCCGCCCCTGGCCTTGATTTCATCAACAAGGTTTTGGGCCTTTGCAGCGGATGTATGGTGGTGGATGCCGATTTGCCAGCCGTGGTTTGCAAGATCAAGCGCCATGGCGCGGCCAATGCGCCGCGCTGCACCGGTAATCAGGACGGTTTGAAGGGGTGCTGTCATGGCTTAAAGACCGTTTTTTGGCGCAAGAACAAAGATTGTATAGGCAATATAGGCCAAGACAAACAGCGCGGCGGGAAAGCGGGTCAGCCTCAAATTTCCCAGTGCAAAGGGAACGATGATAATCGCGGCGGCCAGCATGACCCACAAATCAATGCGCAAGATGGCATCGTGAACCGGGACCGGGGCCAGCATGGCGGTGATGCCCATGACGGCAAGGATATTGAACAGGTTCGATCCCAGAATGTTACCGATAGCCATGGCGCCATGCCCGCGCAGGGTGCAGGAAATCGTGGTGACAAGCTCGGGCAGGGAAGTGCCCAGAGCCACGGCGGTAAGGCCAATGGCAGCGTTGGAAATACCTAGGGCGGCGGCAATCTGGGATGCACCGCTTACCGTCATATGCGCGCCGATGGGAAGCCCGACAACACCGACAATAATTAACAGGAAGGTCAGGGCCAGAGATCTGGAGGCGGCGCCGGATTCTCCGATCAGCTCGTTGGCTTCTTCTTCAAACTCAGACGGGCCATTACCGTTGCCCAGGGCAACCCGGGCTGAATCCAGCAGAAACAGGACAAGCAGGCCAAAGAGCAGGGCACCCTGCCAGAAGGCGAGGGGACCATAGTGGCAAAGCGCGACAAACAACATGCTTGCGCCGAGCATATAGACCACGTTCCGGCCTACCCCCTGATCGGTGCACTCGGATACCTTAATCAGGGCTGGCAGGCCCAGAACCAGGAAGATATTGGCAATATTGGAGCCTACTACATTGCCGATGGCAATGCCCGGCGCATCATGGAGCACGGCGCGCACGGAGACGAAAAGCTCGGGCGCAGAAGTGCCAAATGCAACGATGGTCAGGCCGATAATCAAGGGCGGGATGCCCAGCCGGTCGGCCAGCAATACCGAGCCGCGCACCAGGAAATCCCCGGCGCTGGCCAGAATGGCAAAACCGGCTATGAGCATCAGGTAAGACATAAAACCCTTTCCGGGGGCTGGCCACTTTAAAAAGCAAACTTGCGTAGACCCTCAGATAGAGCCTCCAGGCGCCAAAAACAACCAGCAGGGGAGATATGGCTTTAAAAGTTATCACCGTCAATCAGCCGGCCAACACCGCCGAGAATGGAGCCTTCGCCTTTTGAGCCGCCCTGGGCGGGCATGGCGGCGAATATGCGGCCGGCAAGGCGCGAGAAGGGCAGGCTTTGAATCCACACCGTGCCGGGACCGCGCAACCTTGCAAAAAAGACGCCTTCACCGCCAAAGATCATCGACTTGATGGAGCCGGCGCGTTCAAGATCAAAATCCACATTCGCGGTCATGGCGGCGACACAGCCGGTGTCTACATGCAGTTCTTCGCCCGGCGCCAGTTTGCGTTCGGTGACGGTGCCGCCCATATGGACAAAGACCCAGCCATCGCCTTCGAGTTTTTGCATGATGAAACCTTCACCGCCAAACAGGCCGGTGAGGATTTTCTTCTGGAACTGGATGCCGATGGAAACCCCGCGGGCGGCGCATAAAAACGCGTCTTTCTGGCAAATCAGGCGGCCGCCCATCTGGTCCAGCTTGATGGCGAGGATATGGCCCGGATAGGGCGAGGCAAAGGCCACACGGGCCTTGCCGTGACCTTCATGGGTAAAGACGGTGGTGAACAGGCTCTCGCCGGTTATCAGCCGCTTGCCGGCGCCCACCAGCTTGTCCATGAAGCCGCCGCCGGTTTTTCCCTCTGAGCCATCGCCAAAGACCGTATCCATGGTAATGGCGTTATGCTTGAACATCATGGAGCCGGCTTCGGCCACCGCGCTTTCACCCGGATCAAGCTCGATTTCGACAAATTGCATTTCGGTGCCCTTGATCTCAAAATCGATGTCATCGGCATGGCTGGAGGAGCGGGTGTGGCGGGCAACGGGAACGGCGGGGACGGATCCGAAAATATCCATGATGGTTTGACCTTCTTGCAGGATGAGACTGGTGTTTTCTTTTTCTCGCCCGAGAGCGTTAAGGAAGCGTTAACCATAATTCCGGCGAGAACATGTTTTGCAAGCCGGTTCAGGCTTCATTCATTCAGCCCGTGGCATTGTGCGGCTTAAGAGACGTATGCATCAATGGATGGCAGGCATGAAAAAACAAATCGCTTCAGTTCTGACGGCGCTGGCAATTCTAGGCGCCGGCGCGGCCCATGGGCAGTCACCGCTTTTAGGGCAGGAGAAGAAAATCCTTGGAATGATCAAGGCCAACTGGGTGAGCTTTCGCGATTATAACGGCCAGCAATTGATCTATTTCACCATGCTGGAGAGCTATCGCTGCGGTATTGCCGAGGTGCGCTTCAGCATCAATTCCGATGCGCTGGACAAGGTCTGGCGCCTGCAGCCCTGTGATACGAAAAAGCCAAACGCGATCACCACCAGCCGGCCCTATATCGCGTTGCCTCCGGGGACGGCAAAATCAATCGCCGTGCAGCTTACCTTCACGGACGGGACGAAAAGCGAGATTGTTCACAAGACGCCCTGAGCCCGGCACATATTCTTCGTGGATGCAAACCGGCGTGGACCGCTGGCGATGTTGCACGGGGTCGAGGTGGGTTTCCACGAGGTATTGTTGAGGTTCAACTCGCAGCGGGCCATGCGCGGCCCGTTTGGCGTTTTCAGGCACAGCATGACGCCCAGTTCGTATTTCCGGCCCATGAAGCGGCAGGTGCAGTTTTTCTTGGCGAGTTTGACGCCGGGTTTTGCCGGGTGTTGCGCGATGGCCGGGCCGCTTGCGACCAGGGCAAGGGCCATCAGGCTTGATGTGAAAATGTTCATGTCATCCTCCCCTCGTTGAAAAACCATAGCATATCCGCGGTTTTTCAGCAAATCTGGGTGGCATTCAGCGCGTTTTGCATCCGGGATTTGAGGTTGCCGGGGAAGGGGCAGGATTTGCGCGCCTGACGGTCAAGATGAACCGCGACCTCGTAACAGGTGGCGGCGGTCTTGCCGGTTTGGGAGTTGGTCATGGTGTGGTCGTAGATAATGATCTTGTCCTTTATCTCCAGCAGGGTGCTTGTGATGGTGATGACGTCCCCGGCAAGCAATTCAGCCATGTATCTGATATTCATCTCCAGCGCCGCCATGCCCATGCCGGAGGTTTTGAAATAGGACGGGGTGAGGCCGATATCGGCGAACAGAACCCAGGTTGCTTCGTCAAACTTGGCAACATAATGCCGCACGTTCATATGGCCCATGTGATCGCATTGGGCCTGCATGACCGAACTGCGATGGGTGACGTGTCCGGGGGCTGTGGATGTCATTTTACCTCCTGGTCCTGACCGGCGGCAGAGTCAGGCTGCGGGCCCGGCAGGCGCGCCGCTCATTGGTGCCGCAGGCGCGCGGTTTGAGGTTCCTGTCATAGCAGATGCGCAGGCCTCCCAGGGTTGCGCGGTCCCTGCGCCCGCCGCATTGCACCGAGATCATGTTGGCGCGCAATTGCGGATTGGCGCTCAAAAAGGCCTTTTTCAGGGCTTGCGGCGTGGTCTGGATGTAAGCGTTCGGCCTTTTGAAACGCTCTGGTACCCGGATGCTGGCAAATACCTTGCGGGTCAGGGCAAAATAGTCTTTTGCCCCGAGACCCGAGCAGACGCCGTGTTTTTTCCATTCGTGGATAACCAGGTTGTTGCTGGGCATGATATCGGTCATGGCGCGCAGTACATCGCGGGAGACCCATTCGGGTTTGCGATCGCAATATTCGGGCCAGCCGCGGGCATATTGCGGCCATAACCCGTGCGCCACGAAGGCATAGGCGCGGCCCCGGCCGCATTGCTGGCGGTCGCGCTGGCCGCTGGGGGAGTTGCAATAGCTTGGCGACCAGGAGAGCACCATGGTCCAGTAGTCGAATTTCCCCGGTATGCCGCCAGCGCGCGCCGGAGATGCGGTGAAAACGGCCATGAAGGCCAGGATGAGCGTGAATCGTTTCATGGATGCATCATAGGTGAGGGGAGGCGGCAGCGTCACCTGGTTTTTTGGGCGGAGGCAACTTGATGGGCTTGTTGTTTTGTGGCTTACTGAACCGGGGGTTGGTATGGAGTACCGGGTTGCAAGCGTAGCCGGAGCATTGTTTCTTGCGTTGGTTTTCGGGGGGCAGGCTGAAGAGCGCCAGCCACGCCGTGAGGTTTATGGCGGGGTGAGTTCCTCAGATGGCGCGGTGTTCGGGTATCTGACCGGGGTTGCGGCTATCGGAAGCGGGCTGTATGAGCCGGGCTGGCGCATACGGGCCATGGTGGGCCATGGGCGCTATTCCTATTTCTCGAGGGGCTTGAGAATCCGTGGCAAGGTCAGTGTTCTTGAAATCACGCCGGGGCGGCAATTTGTGCGCGGGCCGCTCATTCTCAAGCTTTATGGCGGCGGGCATTTCGAGCGCCATGATCTTTCGCCTTCCGATCCGGGAAACTCTGGAAAAGGCAACAGGCTGGGGCTGAAGGGCATTGGCGAGTTGTGGGTGAATGCGGGCAAAAGGGCTTATGTTTCACTGGATGCTTCATATTCGACCGGGTTTGGGGCCTATTCGTCAAAAGCCAGGCTGGGCTGGTGGGCTTTTGACGGGCTTGCCGTGGGGCCGGAATTTTCGGCTTTCGGGAAAAAGGCGTATCGGGAGCAGCGGGCCGGAAGTTTCCTGCGTTTTCAAAAAGGGCGGTTTGCCGGGAATTTTAGCGGTGGCTACATGCGCAAGAAAGATGGCAAGCAGGCCGGGTATGGCGAGTTTTCCCTGGAGGTGAAATTCTAGAGTTTTGATTTTGATTGAATCAAAACTGGGTTCTAATAGCTTGTTCTTGCTGCGCTTTTTATCACGTTCCTTATTGGGAAGCCGGTCCCTGCTTTTCTGGAAGAGCTCTAGCAACGCGCATTCAAGTGATTCCACTTGAATGCAGGTTGATCTGGAAAACCAGTTTTCTTGAAAGGGGGTGTTTTTTGCTGTCTTGTTTCTTCTGCTGGCGCTATCCTGCTCGCCATGAGCACATCTGATTCTTCCCTTGGCGCCGTGATCGTGCCGGTTACGCCGCTTGAACAAAACTGCACGATTTTCTGGTGCACCGCGAGCAAGCAGGCGGCGGTGATTGATCCGGGCGGCGATATTCCGCTTATCCTGCAAGCCTTGAACGAGCAGGGCGTGACGGCGGAAAAAATCTTGTTGACCCATGGGCATTTCGACCATGCCGGCGGGGCGCTTGAGCTGGCCGGGATTCTGGATGTGCCGATACTCGGGCCGCAATGCGAGGATGCCTTCTGGCTGGAGGGGATCGAGAAGGCAGAACAGATGTACGGGCTTGAAGGCGGGCGTAATGTGATGCCGGATGAATGGCTGGAGGATGGCGCGCAGGTTGAACTTGGCGAGCTTGTCCTGGATGTGTTGCACATGCCGGGCCATACGCCGGGGCATGTGGTGTTCTATCATGCCCCGTCAAAACTTGTTCAGGTGGGCGATGTGCTGTTTCGCGGCTCCATAGGCCGCACGGACTTTCCCCGTGGTGACCATGAGGCATTGATTTCTTCAATCAAGACCAAGCTGTTTCCGCTTGGCGATGATGTTACCTTTATCCCCGGCCATGGCCCCACCGGGACATTGGGCGAAGAGCGCCGGACAAACCCGTTCTTGCGGGGGTGAAATTATCCCCTTGGCGTCAGCCGCCGGAAGATGTAGATGCCGGTGGGCAGGTCGACCGGGTCGCTGATCTGGCCGGGTTTCAGGCGGAATATGGGTTTTAAGGCCGCCGGGGCAAAGGGCGAGTCCTTGACGCCGCGCGAGGTGGTATCGCGTTTCATGTCGGAAAACCGGGCGATGAGGTTTTTGAAGTCAACGCCCTTGCCGCGGGCAAGGCGGACCAGTTTGCGGGCCGCTTCGATTGCGCCTTTCCGGTCGTAATAAAACACGCGGCCCAGCTTTGCGGCGACTTTCATCTGGGTGTGGGCGATGACCAGAAAATCAAAATCAGCCGGGGAGACTAAAGGCTGGTTCTTGCCGGGAATTTTTACCGGATCCACCGGGGCGGTGGCTTCGGGGATGGTTTTTTTTGCGGCTTTCTTGAGCCTGGCCTTGACCTCATCGGCCAGCACATGAGCGCGGGCAGGGTTAAAGGCTTTTGCCTCCTTGCCCTTGCGTATGATAGTTATGTCGTCCAGCCGGTCGCCCCGGGCGATTTTTTTGGCGATATCCAGCCCCGAGATCACTTCGCCGAATACCGGGTTATGGTAGTCGAGCCAGGGGGCTGGCATGGTGGTGATGATGAACTGGGAACCGTTGGTGTTGCGGCCCCTCGTGGCCATGGACAAGGTTCCCGCCCTTGCGTGGGTGAGGGCGGGGTGAAACTCGTCGTCGAACAGGTAGCCGGGCCCGCCCTTGCCGGTGCCGGTGGGGTCACCTGTCTGGATCATGAAATCCTTTACAACGTGAAAGATCAGCCCCTTGTAAAGCGGGGTTCTGGTGGGGGGCTCTTTATCCGTCGCGCGCCAGCTTATGGCGCCTTCCGCCAGGCCGACAAAATTCATGACCGTCATCGGGGCGCGCTTGTAAAACAGCTTTGCCGTGATGGCGCCCTTGCCGGTGTGGATTTGGGCAAATATTCCGTTTTCGGTTGCAAGCGATAATGTGGATGATATGGCGAGTATCGCGATTCCCAGAATAAATGCCGTTGTCCGTTGAGCATATCGCATGGCGGGTTCCTTCATCTCTCGTTTGCGTCATGGAGATAAAAAGGGGAGCGGATTTCTCCGCTCCCGCAGTTTTGTTCAAACCGGGGATGAGGCTTATTTCAGCCCGAGTTTTTCTTTAGCCGCGTGTTCAAAGCGCAGCTTCTTGCCCTCTTCGACAATTTCATTCACGGCGCGGTTGAGCGGCGCCCAGCCATACCAGTGCATGTAATCATTCGAAGCGTGGAAAGCGCCCTGGAAGGCCCGCTGCTTGTATTCGAGCACGATCATGAACAGTTCCTGTTCGATAGCCGTCTTGGTGTCATAATACATCAGCAGGTCGGGGCCGTATTTCCAGCCTTCGGGTTTTTGCAAGATGCCATCCTTGTAAAGCCCCTGCACAACCTGAATGCCCTTGGCGAAGACATGGTCAACGCGCTTCAGAACATCGTCGGCGTTCTTGAAGAAGTCGTTGACATAGGATTTGCTGTGGCAGTTGGAGCAAATTGTCTTCATTTGCTTGCGGGCCTTGTTGAAGGCTTCAGGCGCGCGGGCCACTTCGGCCTGCACAACCGCGTCAATGAAACGCTCGGTGGGTTGCAGGGCGGCATCCAGAACGCCGGCGGCCTGAAGGATGATCGCACGGTCAAAGACCCATTGCGGATCATCATCAAGGTCGATGTAGTTGCCGGTGGGAAGCGCCGCCGCCAGCTTGGTGAGCGGTTCTTTCAGAGACGGGGCAACATCAATCAGCGCCAGGACGTTTTTCTTGGTGGGAATGCGCAGGCCAAGGAATCCCCACGGGGTGCGCACTTCGTGGTTGCCGCCATTCATGTGGCAGGTCTGGCATTTGGGATAGCCGCCATGATTGGCGTCATCATTGCTCAAGTAGCCGATGCCGTGCTTGGAGGAAATCCACATTTCCCACTGCGGATGGTCAAAGCCCATATGGCAGTTGGAGCAGGCGCGCGGGTTCAACGCTTCGGCCTTGGAGAAATTATGCCTTGTGTGGCAGGCATCGCACTGGGCATTGCCATAGCGATAATGGGAAGCTTCCTTGCCGCCATCGCTCTTCAGGGCGCCGGTATTGCCTTCCTTGATGCCCATCAGGCCTTTTTCGCCGAGCTTGTGGCAACCTGAGCAGCCGCGATAGCCTTCCTTGACGATGGATGCGGGCTGATGATGCCAGGCTGCCTGTGTTTTCATGCCATACCAGGCCAGGTTATGCTTGCCGGCCTTGTATTGCTGAACCTGATCCTTGTGACATTTGAGGCAGGTCTTGGGGGTTGGCATTTCGGCCAGCTTGAAGTCGTCATCTTCGTTGTGGAGATCGCCATGACAATCGTTGCAACCGACATAATCAGCAGCATTGGTCGGATTGCCCATTTTGCTGTTCATGTGCTGGCGCACAATTCCAGGCGTTTCGCTCACATGGCACTCGATGCACGAATTATCCTTGTGCTCGATCTTGGATTTGAACAGGACTTTCTCCTGAGCAACAGCTTGTCCCATGGAAAACACGGACGCGGCCGCAAAAGCGAAAGCCATTGTGAAATATCGTATCTTGAACATGGCTCTTACCCTTCCTCGTAAAACTCTCTTGCGAAACGGGCTTATCCCGCTTCCAACGAGTTCTCCTGCGAGGGCGGCTTCAAGCTGGATGGAATGCAGTTTCAGCGCCCTCTTGCGGGACAAATTCCTGCTGGTCTCTGGTTTGTTGCGGTTTTTTTTGCGAGCGCGCCGGATAGAATCCCACGGCCATGAGTCTGCCCGTTCAAGGTTGTTAAGACCTTGATTATTATCAATGTTTGGAATTCAACTTTGTGATTATGTATTTTTACGCAATAATATATAATTATTGTTCTAATAACAGTATTTAATACTCGCTAATACCGTTCTATTCTCTGCTGATATCAGGTTTCATTATTACCAAACCAGTTAAAAAGCAATGATTTTATGTTCGGCCAGGTTGATCCGGCTCTGTGCATGGTGATGGTGATGATGCGTCAGGCCGGACCGGTTATTCTGACTCAAAATGTCCGATGATGGTGCTGATGGGCGGTGTAAATCTCCTGCGTCATCAGTACAAGGGACCGGTGAAATCGACCAAGTGTTTTGTCGCAGGCTGAAAACTTTGTGCCTGTCATGAAATGCTTGGTCATATTTTAGCCTCAAAATCAGCAGGCGAGGGTCACAATCTCGTAATAATGACGCCCCAATGCCCGGGCAGTATTCACGATCAGGAATTTGTGGATAAATGGTTCGAGGATTGTTGTTATGCAGGCGCGTAATAAGGCGGACGGGATTTGGGGAGAATTTCCAGTTGTCAAGGTCGTGAAATGGCTGGTAGAGCGTGAGTTTAGCCTCGTTTTGCTTCTTGTTGCCGTGTTCATGGCTTCTTTGTTCATGGTTTCCAGCCTGGCGGTGGCCAAGCCGCAAATGGCTGGAGAACGCCTCGTTCAGCTCTCCCAGGTGAATTTTGGCGCCTTGTTGTTGCGCTCGAAGGAACCGGGAAAGTATATCGAGGCGCCGCTCGTGGCGGCGGATATCGAGATCAAGGTTACCGGCATTGTCGCCCGCGCCACGCTGACCCAGCGTTTCAAAAATCCCTCAGAGGGCTGGGTTGAAGGCAAGTACGTGTTTCCCCTGCCGGAAAATGCCGCGGTTGACCGCTTGCGGATGATGATCGGTGAGCGGTTTATCGAAGGGCAGATCAAGGAACGCAAGGAAGCCAAGATCATTTATGAAAAGGCCAAGGCGGAGGGTAAGAAGGCGGCGCTTGTCGAGCAGGAGCGACCCAACATGTTCACCAATTCGGTGGCCAATATCGGCCCCGGTGAGACGGTTGTCATCCAGCTTGAATACCAGCACGAGGTCAAACTCGATAATGGTTCCTATTCCCTTCGGGTTCCGCT
>CAZHLV010000055.1:0-26267 GCA_964533415.1 uncultured Hyphomicrobiales bacterium | reverse complement strand
ACGCTCAAAACGTTCCGGTTAGGAATAGACTAAGTTTCCAATATCTTAGCAACATAGAAAGGGCTTGAACCACAAGTCATTTCAAACGGAGGTTGTCCGCTGCGATGAACTTCCAAAAGATTCATGCAACTCTCCTCCCGGTTTAAGCTTGCACCAACAATTTCGTTTTCAGAAAGGTGCCGACACTTCAGCCTTCGCAGCACTTCCTCAACCTGTTTTCCCGAGAGAAGATAAAAAGGGATCTTGCACTCGAAAATTCTATTCAATCCATCATATCCTTCAATATGCCATCGCTGCATTTTGCTCACATCCGTTTCTCTAGAAATGATTGTTTTATTTTTTCTCAACATTCAGTTTTGACCGCAAACTTTTCAGAGTCTGCCAGTCTCCATCTGTTGGGCGTTTGACTTCCCAATAAATCCAACCATTCAAACTTGGATGCTTGCCATCTTTAGTTCGGGCTACACTGCCCGCAGCATCTGATGGACTGTTTGAGCGTTTGCCTTCGACAAGCCACACCCCATTATCAATCCGCCCAAGGAAGATTTGACCATTATATTCCATTCGCAATTTTGAACCGTGTGGCAACTCAACCCCTTTACCAGACCACGAACGTTTGGATATGGAAAATTCGGAGCGTTGAGGTTCTGAGTCCTTTTTGGGAGTTGGCAATTTCAACAAGCGCCTCAATGCAAGGTATTCAGGCTCATCAAACCCACGCCTTTCAAGTTCAATCATTTGATGAATATCAAAATCGATTTCAATTGCTCTCAGTGTGCTCATTTGCAATCTCCATGTGCGTGTTTTCTTGTTCAATGCCAGAGACTATACCACTGCTTATACTACTTGTAAATATGGATAGTAGTATCACTAGTTTTATTCCGCATATAGCCCCTCCTGCAACCCGCAGCAAGACGGAACATGTTGCCCTACCCAAAACAATTCAATACATCAAAATATTCCAGTCTGGAGATCAAACCCGACCCAGATAGGATTTGTTGATTGATTCAAACAACGTCATCCCTGCGGAGGCAGGGATCCAAGGCAAGGATTCGGCCCGGTGAAAATCCGGTTTGGATTCCTGCCTTTGCGGGAAGGGCAAAAGAGAGGGAGGATGAAGCACCATGCCTGATGAAACCCTTGCCGACCTGATGGCCCGGATGCAGGCGTGCCGGTTGTGCGTGGAGCAGCCGCGCGGCGCAGCTTTGCCCCATGGGCCGCGGCCGGTGTTTCAGCTTTCGGCCACGGCCCGGCTGCTGGTGGCGGGGCAGGCGCCGGGGGTGCGGGTGCATGCCTCGGGGCGGCCCTTTACCGACCCTTCCGGCGAACGGCTCAGGGCATGGATGGGCTGCGGCGAGGATGTATTTTACGACCCGGCGCGGGTAGCCATCGCGCCGATGGGGTTTTGCTTTCCGGGGCAGGACGGGCGCGGGGGCGATCTGCCGCCGCGGCGTGAATGCGTGGATGAGTGGCGCGAGGCGCTGATGGCGGCCCTGCCGCAGATCGAACTGGTGCTGGCCATCGGGCAATATGCGCAAGCCTGGCATCTTGGAGCCGCAAGGCAGCGCAACCTGACGCAAACCGTGCGCAACTGGCGGCATTATCACGCGCTCCTGCGCCCGCGGGTTATCCCGCTGCCCCATCCAAGCTGGCGCAACAATGGCTGGCTGCGCAACAATCCGTGGTTTGAAACCGAGATCCTGCCGGTGCTGCGCCGGGAAGTGGCGCGGCTGACGTAAAAGGCCCAGAGCCGGGCTTGCTTCAAAGCAGTTTCTGGCGCGAGGTGGCGCAGTAGCTTTTTTCTCCTGCCCTGGCCTTTGCCTGCTCGCAGGCCGGTTTTCCGGCCATGGGGGTTATGGTGATGCTGTCGGCCGGAAAAGAGATCAGGTAGTGGACCCTTGGGGCATTTTTAGAGCGCCGCGTACGGTAGGAGGTGAATTTCTGCGAGCTTTTCACGCAGCGGCTTTGCACGATTTCATACCTGGCGCGTTGCAAGGTCGCATGGATCTGGCTCAACTTTACCCGGCAGGCTTTCATGTTGGCGGTATTGGCGAAAGAGGCGGAGATATCGCCCTTGACCAGCGCCAGAATGACCAGAAGTACGGATTGATCCATGTTGTTCTCCTTGGTTTCAGATCATCGCCCTTGCGAAGATACCACACAACTTCCCATTTCTTACCCTTCAAGCTCCTCGCGCAGCATTTCCAGAGTTAGCCATTTTTCTTCCGATGTTTCCAGTTCATTTTGCGCCTTTTCCAGATCGGCGGTGATTTGGGCGAATTTTTCCGGGTTGCGGGTGAAAAGATCCGGGGCCTCCAACGCCTTGTGCAACTGGTCGATCTGTTGTTGCAATTCCTCGATTCTGGCGGGCAGGGTTTCCAGCGCGTGCTTGTCCTTGTAGGTCATTTTCTTTTGTCCTAGTCCCGAAGGCTTGCGGGGGCTGGCCGGTTTCTTGTGCTTTTGCGCGGGGGAATCCGGCGTCTTTGCGCCATCGCGCTGGAGGATCATGTCGCAATAGCCGCCGGCATATTCACGCCACACCCCGTCATGGTCGGGCGCGATGATGGACGTTGCCACCCGGTCGAGAAAATCGCGGTCATGGCTGACCACCAGCACGGTGCCATCGTAACCGGCGAGCAATTCCTGCAACAGGTCAAGGGTTTCCAGGTCCAGATCATTGGTAGGCTCGTCAAGCACCAGGAAATTGGACGGCCTGGCCAGCGCCTTTGCCAGCATCAACCGGCCCCGCTCGCCGCCTGACAGCGCCTTGATGGGGGTGCGGGCCTGCTCGGGCGCGAAAAGGAAATCCTTCATGTAGCCGATCACATGCCTTGGCGCGCCGTTCACATGCACCGTATCGCCGCTGCCATCGGTAAGCGCATCGCGCAGGGTTTGCTCCGGGTCGAGGCTCACGCGGCGCTGGTCGAGACAGACAAGCTGCAGATTCGTGCCCAGCCGGACCTCGCCGCTATCAGGCTCGAGCTCGCCGGTGAGCAGTTTCAGGATCGTGGTTTTGCCCGCGCCATTGGGGCCGACAATGCCGATCCGGTCACCGCGCTGCACCCTTATGGAGAAATCCTTCACCACCGGTTTATCTCCATAGGCCTTGAAAATATTGATGGCCTCGGCAACGATCCTGCCGGAGGTCGCGCCGCTGGTGGCATTCATTCTGGCGACGCCGGCAGGGCCGATATATTCACGGCGCTGGCGGCGCAGCTCGTGCAGGCCGGCAAGGCGTTTCTGGTTGCGTTTGCGCCTTGCGGTCACGCCATAGGTCAGCCAGTGCTCCTCGCGCACGATCTTGCGTTCCAGCTTGTGCTGCTCCAGCGCCTCGGCCTCAAGCTGCTCATCGCGCCAGCTTTCAAAATGGGCAAACCCGCGCTCAAGGCTCCTTGTGCGCCCGCGATCAATCCACAAGGATGAACGGGTGAGCTTTGATAAAAACCGCCGGTCATGGCTAATCAGCACCAGCGCGCCGGGATAGCCGGCCAGTTCCGCCTCAAGCCATTCGATGGCGGGCAGGTCAAGATGGTTGGTCGGTTCATCGAGAAGCAGGATATCAGGCTGCGGGCTGAGCACCCGGGCCAGAGCGGCGCGCCTCGCCTCGCCGCCGGAAAGATCTTGCGCCGCTTCATCGCCGGCAAGCCCCAGATGTTCCAGGAGGTAGCGCGCCCGGTGCGGATCATCGCCGGGGCCAAGGCCGGACATGACGTAATCCAGCGTGGTGGCATATCCGCTCAAATCGGGTTCCTGGGGCAGGTAGCGCAGGGTGGTTCCGGGCTGCACAAACCGCACGCCCGAATCGGCCTCGATGAGACCGGCGGCGATCTTGAGCAGGGTGGATTTGCCCGAACCGTTGCGCCCCACAAGGCACAGCCGCTCGGACGGGGCAAGAAAAAACGCCGCCCCCTCCAGCACCGGCGCGCCGCCAAAGCTCAGGTGAATATCCTGCAAGCTCAAAAGCGGCGGAGCCATCTATTTCATCTCCGCGGCTGCCTTGCGCTCCAGTCGGGCGCGCTCCCTGGCCAGGGTGCTGAGGCCAAAATCATCGAGAATGGCGTAGATCGCCGGCACCACGAACAGCACCAGGACCGTCGAGGCCAGCAGGCCAAAAGCCAGCGAGGTGACCAGCGGAATGAGAATTTGCGCCTGAAGCGAGGTCTCCGACAGGATCGGGATCAGTCCGGCAATGGTGGTGAGCGAGGTAAGCAAAATGGCGCGAAAGCGCGCCTTGGCCGCTTTTGGCGCGGCATCGGCCACGGTGCCGCCGGCATCATGATGGTCTTTCAAAAACTCCACCAGCAAAATGGAATCATTCACCACGATCCCCGCCAGCGCCACGAAGCCGAGCATGGACGGCATGGTAAACTCCAGCCCCATGGCCAGATGCCCCCAGACCGCACCGATAAAGGCAAAGGGAATGACGATCATCACCACGATCGGCTCGACATAGGAGCGGAACTGGAAGGAGAGCAGCAAGAATACGCCGATCAGCCCGATGGCAAAGCCCTTGACCATGGATTTTTGCGTCTTGCCGGCATTCTTGTCCTGCCCCTCAATATCCAGCATCACCTCCGGGTGGCGTTTTTTGAAGGCCGGGAAAAAGCTCTTTTTCATGTCCGATATGATGGCATTGGCATTGGCGATGCGCATATCCACATCGCCCTGCACGGTAACCGTGCGGATGCCGTCTACCCGGATGATGCGGGCATAACCGCGCCCGTGTCTGACGGTGGCAATGGCGCTTAAGGGCACCAGCGCGCCGCCTTGCATGGTGATGTTGAAATCATCCAGGTCACTTAAAGAATCCCGATCCTCAGGCGCAAGACGCACGTCGATCTCGTAAGCCTCACCGCCGCGCTCGATCTCGCTCACCGTGACCCCGAAATAGGCACTGCGGAGCTGGTCTGCCACCATCCGCGCATCAATGCCTAGCGACTTGGCGCTCTGTTTCAGGGAGACCTGCAATTCCTTCTTGCCGGGACGCAGGTCATCCATGACATTGGTCACGCCGACATAGCGCTTCAGATCGTTCTGCAAATCCAGGGAGGCGGCTTTCAGGGCCTTGAGATTTTGCCCCTTGAGCTTGAACTCGAAGGCCAGCCCGCCGGGGCCGATGACGGGTTCGGAAAACTTGATGCTCAGCACATCCGGGACATCGCCGAAATTCTTGCGCCAGCGGCTGAAGATTTCATCATTTGACGTGGTGCGGATTTCGGCATTCAGAAGATCAAGGACTACCGTGGCGACATGGGGACCGTTTTCGCCCGCATCCTTGTTCTGGTTGAAGATCACCGCGATATTGCGGATCAGCTTTTTCCCGTCGGGCTGTCCGGGATCAAAGGCGCGACCAGCATCTTCGGCGGCCTTGCGCACCCGGTTGACAATCGCCTCGGTGCGGGCAAGCGGGGTGCCCTGCGGCAACAGGATACGCGCCTCGATGACATCGCCGTCCATGTCGGGAAAAGCAGAGAATTTCAAAACGCCGCCCGCCAGCATGGAGATGGAAAACAGCAGCAAGCCAATGGCCGTGCCGGTGGTCAGGTAGCGCCAGGAAACGGTATGGCGGACAATGCGCCCCATGACCTTGTCGCGCACGAAGGCAAGGCCTGCCTCGACCCTGGTCTGGATATAGGCGGTTTTCCCGGCGCCGTGATCGAGCGAATGGGCCAGGTGGCGCGGCAGGATCAAGAACGCCTCGATGAGCGAGACCACCAGAACCAGCAGCATCACCACCGGCACCACTTTCAAAACCGCGCCGATATCGCCTTTCAGGAAGGCCAGCGAACCAAACACGAAAACGGTGGTGGAAAATGACGAGAGAACACCGGGCATGACCTGCCTTGCCCCGTCGATGGCGGCCTCCATGGGAGAGTGGCCACGCTGGAACCTGGCGGCGATATTCTCGGCGATCACGATGGCGTCATCCATCAGCAGGCCAACCACGATCAGCAGGGCCACCATGGTGAGCATGTTGATGGAATAGCCCAGAACCACCATCAGGGCCAGCGCCCCGGCAAAGGAGACCGGAAGCCCCATGGCCACCCAGAAGGAATAACGAAAACCAAAAAACAGCCACAGCACCAGGAACACCAGCGCCAGCCCCTGCACCCCGTTGCGCACCAGCAGGGAAAGCCGGTCGCGCACGATGGACGAGCCATCGTTGGTAATGGCGAAGGAAAGCCCCGGCGGTGCGCTCTGGCGTTCATGCTCAAGAAAGGCCCTGACCGCATCGATTACCCGAAGCGTGTCTTCGTTTTCGGTCTTGGTGACATCCAGCAGGGCAGCGCGCTGGCCGTTGAAAATGATCTTGTCCTCGGCCATCTCGAAACGGTCGGTGATCCGGGCGATATCGCCAAGGCGGATAGTGCCGCCGCCAGAGCCGGAGATTACCACCAGATCCGCCAGCCCGCTTGCGGTTTTGCGTTCATCGGCAAAGCGGATGAGGATATCTTCATCGCGGGTCTCCAGCATACCGGCGGGCAGATCAAGGCTCTGGCGCGAGATGGCGCCCGCGATATCGGCCATGGAGAGGCCGTATTGCCGCAAAACCCCGTCGCGAAGCTCGACCCTGATCTGGTGATCGGAAAAGCCCTTGATCCCGATTTGCGGAATGCCGCCCCATTGCAGCATGCGGGTTTTGACCTCTTCGGCATAGGCTTTAAGATCAGATGGATTTTTTATGCCGGTAATCGCCACGGAAGCGACAAAATCCGTACGCCCCAGTTGCTTGATGACCGGATCTTCAGCCCGGTCGGGAAAATCGCTTATGGCGTCCACCGCATTGGTGACATCGGTGGTGAACCGGTCCAGGTTGGTCCCTTCCACCATCTCAATCTTGGCCTTGGCCAGTCCTTCACGGGCTTCACAGACCATTTCTTCCACATTGGTGACCCCGTCCACGGCATCTTCGATGCGCGCGCAGATGGTCTCTTCAATGTCCTCCGGACGCCCGCCGGGATAAGCCACGGTAACCTGCACAAAACGCGGTTCAACCCGCGGGAAGGTTTCTCGCAACAAGGAGGGGATGGAAACGGCGCCGACAACCAGAAAACCAATCATCATGATATTGGCCAGGGTCGGGTGGCGGGTCAAAAAGCCGATCATTCGCCTGCTCCGCCGCGCCGCGCCTGTTTGGCAATGCGCGTCATCAGATCCTTGTCGGGAACAGCGTCAAGCAACATGCCGGGAATGGCCGGACTTAAATCGGAAACCACGATCTCATCACCCGCGTTGATGCCCTTCTCGATGACCACCAGCGCCCCCTGAACAAGGCCGGTCCTGACAGGCCGGATTTCAAGGCGCCCCTTTTTGTTGCGTATATAAACCTTGCCTTCACGGATATTGGCGCGGGGCAGAAGAATCTTGTCATGGAGAGGTTCAGCGCGCAGTTCCACCGTAACGAACATGCCTTTCACCAGCGGCGGCTTCGTACCGGGTGCGGCCTTGCCATAGGAGTTTTCCACGGTAACGATTGCGCCTAGGGTGCGGGTTTTGGGATCAACCAGATCGCTGATCCGCGACAGTTTTCCTTTCCATTCGAGTCTTTTGCCACCGGGGCCCAGGCTGATAACGGCGTAAACCCCGTGTTTTTTTGTCCAGTTGGCCAGAGTATTTCCCGATATCCCCCGTTCCTTGTCATTCTTGGAAATGGCAATGGTGAAGCGGTGAATATGGCTTTGCGGAATCTGGACATTGATCTCGGCGGTTTTCAGGCCGTCGGCCTGCCCCAGGGACTGCCCAACCCCGGCAAACTGGGTGATCGCCACATTGACCTTGGAGATCCGGGCAAGAAAGGGCAGCCTGATATGGGTGCGCTCAAGATTGAGCTTTGCCGTTTCAAGCTGCGCCAGGTTGACTGCTTTTGTCTGCTTGAGGGCATCGGCCTGAACGGGAATAAGCTTGAGTGCATTTTCCAGCTCCAGCACCCGTTTGCGCTGGGCCAGCAGATCACGGCGCTCGTTATCAAGATTCGAGGCCGATATGGTGCCGCGCGCCGCCAGTTCTTCCTTGCGGGTAAAATCCTTTTCCTTCAGGTTCAGGGATTCACGCTCAATGGCCAGTGAAGCGCGGGTGTTCTGGGCGCTCACGTCAAGCTCCGTCAGCTTGGCTTCGGCGGCGCGGATATTGGCCCTGGCCTGTTTCACGGCAAGTTCGTAATCCCTGGGCGAAATGCGGATGATCTCGGTGCCTTTGGGCAAAATCGCCCCTTGGCGGAAATCCGGGTGGACATAGACGATGCGACCGCTGACCTGCGCCAGGGCGTTCCAGCTTCGCGCCGGGCTGACCGCGCCATAGCCGCGTACGAACGGGACAAGATCGGTTTTTTGCGCCGTAATCACCCGCACATGACGAATTTGTTCGGCGGGTGGTTTTTGAACCGGGGGCTTTTTATTGGCGATCATGAATGCCAGGACCCCGGCGCCAAGCGCTATGGGAGGAATAATCAGGAGTTTACGCAGCCAGGATCTTGCCATTATCGCCGTCCAAAAAGTTTTTCAATATCTTCAAGTTTAAGCTCGATATATGTCGGTCGGCCATGATTGCACTGGCCCGAACGCGGAGTTTTTTCCATGTCCCGCAAAAGCGCGTTCATCTCTTGCGGATTCAGCCGCCGCCCGGCGCGAACCGAGCCATGACAGGCCATGGAGGAGAGTACCTCGTGAAGGCGCTCGCGCAAAATATCAATATTGCCAAACTCACCGATCTCCCCGGCAAGATCCTTGACAAGGGCGCAAATATCCCCCCCCGCCAAAAGCGCCGGAACCTCGCGCACCGCCACCGCACCGGGGCCAAAGCTCTCCAGAATGAGACCAAGATCTTCAAGAAGCTCCGCCGCGTCGACGAGCCGGATCGCATCAGCCTCGTCCATCTCCACGATTTCCGGGATCAGCAGCGCCTGCCGCGCAATGCCGCCCTCGTCCAGGGCCTGCTTCATATGCTCATAGACCAGCCGTTCATGGGCGGCATGCTGATCGACGATCACCAGCGCATCTGCCGTCTGGGCAATGATATAGGCGCCGAACATCTGCACACGGGCCACGCCAAGCGGCTTTGCGCCATCGGCGGCAGGCTCTTCAGATTCTGCCACGGCAGCAGGCGCAGACATCTCGCCCAGGCCCGGCAGGGGCGCAAAATCAAAACCCGATGATGCAAGGTTTTGCGGGCGCGGCGACCGGTATGAGCTCTCACCTGAAAAAGCTCCCGAGTAAACAACCGGGCGCGGCGCATCCTGCGGACGCATGGCGGCAAGGGCCTTTGCCGCGATACTGGGAGCGCTGATTTGCCCTGCCTGAACCAGGGCCTGCCGGATGGCGCCGATAATCAGCGAGCGAATGGCGGCAGGCTCGCGAAAACGCACTTCGGCCTTGGCCGGGTGGACATTCACATCGACATCAGGCGGGGAAAGATCAACAAACAATGCAACCAGAGGATAGCGTCCGTGGGCGAGCACATCAGCATATCCACCGCGCAAGGCCCCGAGCAACAGCTTGTCTCGCACCGGGCGGCCATTGACAAAGAAATATTGCGCCGCGCCGGTATTGCGGTTCAGGGTGGGCAGGGAGATAAAACCGCTCAGATGCAGATCATCACGCCCGGCCTCAATGGCTATCGAGCTTTGCGCGAAATCACGGCCCATGACGGCATTGATGCGCGCAAGAGCTTTTTTCGCACCGCTGCCGGTAGCAGCGGGCAGCACAAGATCCCGGCCCGTACCGGTGGCAAGGCGGAAGGCAATTTGCGGATGCGCCATGGCAAGGCGTTTGACCACATCGGTGATGGCCATGGTTTCAGCGCGCCCGGATTTCAGAAATTTCAACCGCGCGGGGGTCTTGTAAAACAGATCGCGAACCTCAACCTGCGTGCCGCCGCGCAGGGCCGCCGGTTTGATCTCGCCCCGGATCCCCCCTTCAAGGACAAGGGCAAAGGCGCTGTCCTGTCCGGCAGGACGCGAAGTCAGGCACAGCCGCGCCACCGCGCCGATGGACGGCAGGGCTTCGCCGCGAAACCCGAGACTCTGGATGTTTTCAAGGTCATCCTCGATCAGTTTCGAGGTGGCATGGCGTTCCACGGCCAGTTCCAGTTCCGCCGCGTTCATGCCCTGGCCGTCATCACGGATGCGGATCAGGCTGCGGCCAGCATTTTCAACCCGGATTTCGATCGACGCGGCACCCGCATCAATGGCGTTTTCCACCAGTTCCTTCACGACACTGGCAGGGCGTTCGATCACCTCACCGGCAGCAATCCGGTTGATCGTGCCTTCGCAAAGGCGGCGTATGCAGACAGGTTCAGGGATGGGAGGTCCAGTTTCCATATTGGCTAGTTTAACAATACCGGGAAGTAAGGCAATATGCCCGTTTTGTTTGTGACTTGGTCGCTTTGACCGTTGCTGTTGTCCTTATCCTTTTGCTCCGGGCCTCCCGCTCCCTCTCCCCGCCAGCCTTCACAAAACCCCTGAGGGATCCCCGAGGGTGGCGGAGAGAGGCAGCGGAGAAGAGATCTGCGCCGGGGGTAAGGCCGGCTGCGGGTGATGAATGCCCGGCTAGATCATCCTCGCGTTCAAGTGAAATCACTTGAACGCAGATAAGTTGATCGATATCAAGCAGATAGAACCCGGTTTTGATTCTATCAAAACCAGAAACTTTTAAAGTTTTGCCAGATATTCGCGGGCGAGGATTTTTCCCTGTTCGACGGCGGGCTGGTCGAACGGGTTGATCTGCATGATTTGCCCGGCAATGATGGTCTCCAGCATGAAATGCATGAAGAGCTGGCCTAGCATATGAGCATCAACCACCGGCACTTTCATGACCCGGACCGCCCGGTTATTGCGCATCAGGGCCTCGGCGCTGGCGCGCTGTTCGCAATCCACCAGGTCGCCCAATGTGCGCCCGGCGAGATAACCGATTTCCTTGTCCTTTGCCAGGTCCTGCGCCAGGCGCGGGCCCGAACCGGCCACATCGGCCATCAAAATCGTCACCAGCTTGTCCACCGGACCATCAAGATAAAGCTGCAACTGGCTGTGCTGGTCAACCGGGCCAAGCGCCGCGACCGGGGTTATGCCCTTGCCGTCCTTGCCCAGGCTTTCCGCCCAGAGCTGGGCGTACCATTTGGTAAAGCGCTCCAGCCGGTCGGAATAGGCCAGCAGAACCGAGATATTGACATTTTTCTTCTCGTAAAGCGCCACATTGGCGATGGCTCCAAGAGCCGGGGCAAACCCGGCGGCCTTTACCCCCTCGACCAGGGGCTTGAGAACACTCCATGCCCCCATGCGCACCAGTTCCGGGTCAAGCCCGAGAAACAGCGCCGGCACCATGCCAACATTGGTCAGCACCGAATAGCGCCCGCCCACGCCGGGGTCATGTTCGAGAACCTCGACCCCTTCAGCGTGCAGGATGCGGCGCTGGGGATTGTCGGTTTTTTCCGTCAGGCCGAGAAGCTGATGCGGGATCAGATCCGCCAACCCGTTTTGCCGGAAGGCTTCGAGCACGCTCAGCACCTGCATCATGGTTTCCGCCGTTGAGCCGGATTTTGAAATGCAGATGAAGCGGGCGGTCTCAAGGTCAAGCTCGGAAAGGGCGCGGGCAAAGCTCAGCCCGTCGAGATTATCAAAGAAATGAAAACGCGGCCCCCCCTGCGCCTTGCCGCGCATATAGCCCGGATCACGCCACGAGGCGATCTGGGCCAGCGCCTGCGCACCAAGAGACGAACCGCCGGTGCCCAGGAAAACGATATCTTTTGCCCCCTTGCGCAACCGCGCAACCGCCGATTTGCAAACCTCCAGATCGTCGCGCTTTTCCGGGTAGCCCAGCAAGGGCAATTCGCCGCTCTCATAAGCCTTGCGCAAAAACTCCAGGGATTGCCCGGCCTTGGGAAGAAACGAATCAAATTCAGCGCGGCTCAGGCCGTTTCCGCCAATCCGGTCGGTAAAGACCCCGTCAATATCCTGAAAAAGCATGCCCCCTCCTTCATGTTTCCATCGCGCCAGACCGATGAAGCCGCCCGCATATTTCAAGGGCAAAATTCTTAAAAGCAATCAGGTTAAAGTGATAAAATACTGGCATTTGCTGGTCGGAGTGGCAGGATTTGAACCTGCGACCCCCTCGTCCCGAACGAGGTGCGCTACCAGGCTGCGCCACACTCCGACATGCAAATCGAGGTGTGTTATAGCGCCGGGCAGGCCACGATTGCAAGCAGAACTGCACACAGATGAGGTGAGTTTTTACGGATACCATTGCGAAGCTGGTGCGAAGTGGTTATATGTCCCGTGCTACGACCGGTTCAGGCCGTGATGGGGCGTAGCCAAGCGGTAAGGCAGCGGGTTTTGATCCCGTCATGCGCAGGTTCGAATCCTGCCGCCCCAGCCATTTTCATGTTATAAACCCGATCTGCACCCTCCGCTTTACGGGCAAGCCCCTGCAAAGGAGAGGTTTCAGGCTGTCATCAGATCAAGGAGTGCAATCATGACCGGTGTGGTAATCGTGGGGGCAGGTCAGGCCGGATACAAATGCGCCGAAAGCCTGCGCTCTGAAGGCTATGGCAAACCCATAACCCTGATCGGGGCGGAAAAGCATTTTCCCTATCAGCGCCCACCGCTGTCCAAGGCCTATATGAAAGGCGAAATGGATGCCGAGCGCCTGAAGTTTCGCGCCGACGGGTATTATGCCGATCATGATCTGAAGCTGGTTACCGGAACAAAGGTTACCGGGATAGATAAAGACGCCCGCAATGTTCAGCTTCGGGGCGGAAAAACCTTGCCTTATGAATATCTGGTGCTGGCCTGCGGCTCTGTATTGCGCAAGCTCTCCCTTGCCGGGGCTGAACTGGACGGGGTCTGCTCGCTCCAGAGCCTTGAAGACGCCGGCAGAATTGCGCAAAAACTCTCGCAAACCGAAGACGTGGTGGTGATCGGGGCCGGGTTTATCGGCCTGGAATTTGCCGCCGTGGCGCGCAGCCTTGGCAAGAAGGTCACGGTGCTGGAAGCCGGGACGCGGGTTATGGCGCGGGCGGTATCACCCGGAATTTCCGCCTGGTATCTTGACCTGCACGCTTCAAAAGGCGTGAACATAATCTGCAATGCGGTGGTTCAGGAGATTCGCGGCGAAAACGGCAAGGTGAACGCCGTGTCTCTGGCGGATGGGACCGTTTATGAAGCCGGGCTGGTGATTGTCGGGATTGGCGCAAATGCCAATACCGCCCTTGCCCAGGAAGCGGGGCTGACCTGCAAGGAAGGTATTGTTGTGGATGCCCACTGCCGGACATCGGACAAGCATATTCTGGCCGCTGGCGACTGCACCCGTTTCGTGCATCCGTTTAACGGCCAGTCCCTGCGCCTTGAATCGGTACAAAACGCCATAGACCAGGCGCGAACCGCCGCCTCTGCCATAACGGGGAAGAATATACCCTATGACGTGGTGCCATGGTTCTGGTCGGACCAGTATGAGATCAAGCTCCAGATGGTCGGACTGGCGCAAGGCTGCGACGACGAAATCTTGCGCGGAGACATGAAATCAAACGCGTTTTCCATCTATCATTATCGCGGTGAAAACTTGCGGGCGATCGATTGCATCAACCGGCCCGGCGAGGCCATTCTGGGCCGCAGGCTGCTGGGGGCCGGGATTTCCCCCACGAAAGCGCAAGCCGCGGATACCGGTTTCAACCTGAAATCCCTGATGGCGTAAGCGCAGTTGCGAGTTATAATGATACCAATAGTTATATTACCGGCAACTAATGTATAATTTCTGCTTTATTCCCCGCATATTAATATTCTAGTATGCCGGGCGCGCGCTTTTCTTTAGAAAGGAAAACCGCCCAGCCTTTGCGACTGACACAGATCATAAAACTGAAAATGGGGATTAGAGCGTTGACATATCTAAACAAAATCATGGCCGGAGCGGCCGCTCTTGCCGTTACCGCGGGCTTGATGATGGCGCCAGTTCAGGCTGCCGACCCGATCAAGATCGGCACATTTTTATCCGTAACCGGCCCGGCCTCGTTTCTGGGCGACCCGGAACTCAAAACCCTGCAGATGTATGTTGAGAAAATCAACAAGGATGGCGGTATTTTGGGCCGCAAGCTGCAACTGGTTCATTATGACGCCCAGCATCAGGCCAAGAAGGCGGTGACCTTCGCCAAGCGGCTCATTGACCAGGACAAGGTGGACGTGATTGTTGGCGCCTCGACATCGGGCCAGACCATGGCGGTAGTCAAGCTGATGCAAAAGGCTGGCATGCCGTTCATCTCCCTGGCCGGTGCGGCGGTGATTATTGATCCGGTGAAAAAATGGGTATTCAAGACCCCGCATACAGACCGTCTTGCCGCCAGGAAGATCTTCTCCGACATGAAGGCCCACAGCATGACCAAGCTGGGGCTTTTGTCCGGCGCCGGCGGGTTTGACAAATCCTGCCGCAAGAGCGTCACCACCCTTGCGCCAAAATACGGCATCACCATCGTGGCCGATGAAACCCACGGCAAGGGCGACACCGACATGACGCCGCAGCTCACCAAGATCAAGAACGCGCCGGGTATTCAGGCCTTCATGTATTGCGGCTTTGGTGCGGCAACCTCGATCGTGGCGCGCAACTTCAAGCAATTGGGGCTGAAGATCGCCCATTACCATAGCCATGGTTCAGGCTCGATGAAGTTCATCAAGGGCGCCGGCGGCGCGGCTGAAGGCGTGCGGCTCCCCGCAGCGGCCCTGCTGGTGGTTGATGCGCTTCCCGACAGCAATCCGCAAAAGGCAGTCGCAAGCGCTTACCGCGATGCTTACGAAGCCCGCTACAAGGATAGCGTCTCCACCTTTGGCGGCCATGCCTATGACGGGCTGATGATCGCTACCCAGGCCATGACCCGGGCCGGTTCCACCGACAAGGCCAAGGTGCGCGACGAGATCGAAAAAACCAGGAACTATATCGGCGCGGACGGCATCTACAACATGTCCCCCACCGATCACATGGGGCTGGATGAGAACTCGTTCGTAATGGTCGAGGTGAAGAACGGCACCTGGAGCATGGCAAAGTAGGACCACCATTTCTGCAACCCCGCCTGGAAGACAGTCTCAATAATTCCAGGTGGGGTTTATTCTGCCTTTCCCGCACGGGCTGAAAAGGCAATGGGGGGATTTTCGTGTTGGCCGAATTATTACAATTCCTGGTATCCGGCATCACGCAGGGTGCAATTTACGCCCTTGTGGGGCTGGGCTTTGCGGTTATCTACAATGCCAGCCATGTCATCAACTTCGCCCAGGGCGAGTTCGTGATGATTGGCGGCATGGCGACGGTGGCGCTGATTTCCCTTGGCGTGCCGCTGCCGATTGCCATCATGATCGCCATTATCAGCGCGGGCGCGGCCGGATTTGCGCTGGAAAAGTTTGCCATTGGCCCGGCCCAGGGCTCTTCTGTGGTCAACCTGATTATCATCACCATCGGCGCCTCGATTTTCCTGCGCGGCGGGGCGCAGATCATCTGGGACCGCAACTTCCACGCCCTGCCTGCCTTTTCCGGCGATGAGCCGATCAATTTTCTGGGGGCGGCCATATTGCCGCAAAGCCTTTGGGTAATTGGCCTCATGGCACTGATCGTGCTGGGACTTTGGGGATTCTTCTCGCATACAAAATCCGGCAAGGCCATGCTGGCCACCTCGTTCAACCCGCTGGCGGCCAAGCTGGTGGGGATCAATACCCGCCGGGTTTTGCAAATCTCTTTCGTGCTGGCCGCCGCGCTCGGCGCGATTGCCGGGATCCTGATTGCGCCCATATCCCTCACTTACGCCAATGTGGGGATCATGCTGGGGCTGAAAGGCTTTTGCGCCGCCATTGTCGGCGGATTGGGCAAGCCCTTCGGGGCCATTGCCGGCGGGCTGGTTGTCGGGGTCGCCGAGGCGCTCACGGCGGGGTATATCTCTTCAGCCTACAAGGACGCGGTTGCCTTTGTAATTATCATCGCGGTGCTGATGTTGCTTCCCAACGGCCTGTTTGGCCAGGCGGAGATTGAAAAGGTATGAGCTTGCTTTTCAAGCCGCAAACCGGCGGGCTGCTTGCCCTTGCGCTGATCCTGGTTCTTCTGCCGCTGTTTTTGCAAAACGGGTTTCATTATGAGATTGCCATCCTGATCGGCATTAACGCCATTGTCTGTGTCGGGCTTAACCTGCTGATCGGCTATACCGGGCAGATCTCCCTCGGCCATGCCGCGTTTTTCGCGCTGGGCGGGTATTTCTCTGCTATCCTCACGGACCGCTACGAGTGGAACCCGCCGCTGGCGCTGATTACCGGCGCGGTGGTAATCGGATTGCTCTCATTCGTGTTTGCCCGGCCGATCCTGCGCCTCAAGGGGCATTACCTGGCCATGGCGACCCTGGGGATGGGGATCATCATCTCCATTGTGCTCAACCAGGAAACCGACCTGACCGGCGGGCCGGACGGCATGGTGGTGCCCGATTTCACCTTGTTTGGCTGGACGCCTTCAGGCGCGCTGACCTGGTATATCATCGTGGCGGTTTTGCTGTTTGCCACCATGTGGATGGCGCTCAACCTGGTCACCTCGCCCGCGGGCCGGGCCTTGCGGGCAATCCACACTTCGGAGCTGGCGGCCTCGACCCTTGGCATTGACGTGATGCGCACCAAGGTTATCATTTTTGTATTCTCCGCCGTGACCGCCTCGGTGGCCGGTTCGGTGTTTGCCCATTACAGCGGTTTTCTGACCCCGGCGGAGGGCGAGTTCATGCACTCCATAGAGCTTGTCACCATGGTGGTTCTGGGCGGCATGGCCTCGGTATTCGGCTCGCTGGTGGGGGCGGCCATCCTCACCCTCCTGCCGCAGGTTCTGGCCGATTTTCATGATTATGAAATGATCGCCTTTGGCGCCATCATGATGGGAGTGATGATCTTCATGCGCCGCGGGCTGGTGCCAACCCTGGTTCACTATTTTGAATCGAGGCGCAAATGAGCCTGGTGCGGATTGAAAATGTCTCGAAACGCTTTGGCGGCGTGGTGGCGGTTGATAACCTGAGCTTTGCCATCGGCCCCGGCTCGGTCTATTCGATTATCGGCCCCAACGGCGCGGGCAAGACCACGCTGTTCAACCTCATCTCGGGGCTTTACACCCCGACCGCGGGGCAGATTTTTCTCGATGAGGAAAACATCACCGGTTATGCCCCCCATGAACTGGCGGCGCGGGGCATTGCCCGCTCGTTCCAGAATTTGCAGATCTTCTTCAACATGAGCGCCCTTGAGAATGTCATGGTGGGGCATCACCTGCATTCCAGCACCGCCCTGCTGCCCAACCTCCTGGGCCTGCCATCGCTGAAGCGGGCCGATGAGCGCTGCCGGGAATTTGCCGCCGAACTGATGGCCTATGTGGGGCTTGAAGAGCATGTCAACTCGCCCTCCGACGCCATGGCCTACGGGGCGCTGAAGCGTCTGGAGATTGCCCGGGCGCTGGCGACAAGGCCGCGGCTGCTGCTACTCGATGAGCCTGCCGCCGGGCTCAACCCCACCGAGACCCGGGAGATCATAGGTCTTATTGAGCGCATTGCCGGAGACGGTATCACCGTTTTGCTGGTGGAGCATGACATGCATCTGGTCTGGGGGGTCTCGGACCATGTTCTGGTACTCGATCACGGCCACCGTCTGGCCAGCGGCACGCCCAACGAGGTCCGCCATAACGCGGAAGTTGTCGAGGCCTATCTGGGCCATCAGGCAAGGGAGCGCTAGATGCTGCTGGAAATCCATGATCTTCATGCCGGTTACGGGCAGGTCAGCGCCCTCAAGGGCGTTGATATCGAGATTAACGCGGGTGAACTGGTGGCGCTGGTGGGAGCCAACGGGGCGGGCAAATCCACCTTGATGCAAAGTCTCTCGGGGGTTCACAAGGTGAGCGCGGGCAAGGTGATCTTCAAGGGAGAGGACATTACCCATCTGCGCGCCGACAGGCGGGTGCGGGCCGGGATTTCGCTGGTTCCTGAAGGGCGCCAGGTTTTTGCCCAGATGAGCATCGAGGATAACCTGCTGATGGGCGGCTTTACCCGTTCCGACAAGGATATCGAACGCGGCACGGCGCGGGCTTACGAGATGTTCCCGGTGCTCAAAGAACGCCGCTTCCAGCTTGCCGGAACACTCTCGGGCGGCGAGCAGCAAATGCTGGCCATCGGGCGGGCGCTTATGGCCGAGCCTGAATTATTGCTGCTGGACGAGCCGTCCATGGGGCTCTCGCCGATGCTGGTGGACCAGACTTTCGATATCATCCACGCGCTTGCCAGGAGCGGCACGACGATTTTCCTGGTGGAACAAAACGCCTATATGGCGCTTTCCATCGCCGATCGCGGCTATGTCATGCAATCGGGCCGCACATTGCTGAACGGCACGGGGCAGGAGCTGCTGGAGGATAAGCGGGTAAAAGCCGCTTATCTGGGCGTTTAGATCAACCTGCATTCAAGTGGAATCACTTGAATGCAGATAAGTTGATCGACATCAAGTAGATAGAGCAACGGTAGAAGCGCAATCGCATGATATTTGAGGAATCATTTCAACAGTGTTTTCACCCCAAGACATGAAATACTGCAATATATTCAAATGCATATGAAAAAATAAATTTGTCATTCCTGCCTTCGCAGGAATGACGACCGAAAACCATGGAATTTCGCGGTTTATTTCATGCGATTGCCCTTGCAACGGTAGTGCGTTTGCTTGAACGCGCGTTGCTCTAGAGATATCTTTTTGTTGAGCTGCCTTCAGTCTCTTTTCGCGCATAGCCTTCGGCATCGCCATAATCGGAAAATCCCCAGTAATAGGGATGCGGCCCCTGAACCCGCCTTGCGTGCTTTATGGGGCACCAGTGCGCTTCAGAGCGCCCGGCGATCTCGCGGACATAGGCCAGCAGGCCATTGGCATAGCCGCAATATACACAGTTCAGCTTTTCAAGGGCATTGAGATAGGCAAGGTGATGCCGGTCAAGGGCGATGAAGTCGGAGCGTTTGACTTTCTTGATCCCGTAAACGGGAAAACATGTGAACTGGTAGATCGAGACAAAAATATCCAGCAAGACCAGTGGAATCATTAAGGAATACACAATGGGCGCAAATATGATAGCCAGTATCCCGCTTGCATACAGGTAGCGCGAAAGGCTCGTTTTAAGCTCGATATGACGTTGCCTGATCGCCTGTTCAAACTGAACGCGCTTGTTTTTAATCACATAGCTGAACTGCTGGCGGTGTTCCTCGATATTTCGATCAAGCTCACCTTCAAGCTCCCTGATCTTTTGTACCAACGCATCAATCTTCATGGCTCAGACTCCTGTTTGAACGATCTGCCTGTTCGCGACAGCCCGCTTCTTCGTCCGCGATGATCGCGTTTTGCCAAGGACATGGAAAAAAGCGTTTCAACGCCCTTTGGCCAGCAAGCGTTTAGCGTTCCCTGTTGTCGATAACCCGGACAGCCTTGCCCATGGAGCGGGCGACCTTTCCGGGGGGCACGATTTTAACCCTGGAGGTCACGCCGATATAGGATTTGATGAGTTTTTTCAAATTCGTGGCGCAGTTTTCACTGTGCGTGGCAAGCTCGGATTCCAGACCGGGCTTGATCTCGACAACCACGTCAAGCGTGTCAAGCTGCCCCTTGCGGCCCAGTTCCAGAACGTAATGGGGCGAGAGGTTTTCATCCTTTAATATCTGCTCCTCGATCTGGCTGGGAAAGACATTGACCCCACGGATAATCAGCATGTCATCGGACCGGCCGGTAATCTTCTTCATCCGCCGCATGGAGCGCGAGGTGCCGGGCAGAAGGCGGGTGAGATCGCGGGTGCGATAGCGGATGATCGGGAAGGCTTCCTTGGTCAGCGATGTAAACACCAGCTCGCCCTTCTCGCCATCGGGCAGAACCTCGCCGGTATTGGGATCAATGACTTCAGGGTAAAAATGATCTTCCCATATCGTCAGCCCGTCCTTGCTCTCCACGCATTCGGCAGAAACCCCGGGACCGATAATTTCCGAAAGCCCGTAAAGATCAACCGCATCGATACAGAACCGCCGCTCGATCTCGGCGCGCATGGCCTCGGTCCAGGGCTCCGCCCCGTGCTGGCCGATGCGCAGGCCGGTGGAGCGCGGATCGATCCCCTGGCGTTCGAACTCATCGGCAATGGCCAGCATGTAGGACGGGGTGACCATGATGAACGAGGCGCCAAAGTCGCGAATGAGCTGCACCTGCTTTTCGGTCTGCCCGCCGGACATCGGCACCACGGTGCAACCAAGGCGTTCTGCCCCGTAATGCGCTCCCAGGCCGCCGGTGAACAGGCCATAGCCATAGGCGATATGGACGATGTCCTCGGGCCGTCCGCCGCCGGCATAGATGCTGCGGGCCATTAAATCCGCCCACATGTCGATATCGTTTTGCGTATAGGCGACAACCGTGGGCTTGCCGGTGGTGCCCGAGGAGGCATGCAGGCGCACGATGTCCTTGCGGTGCCTGGCGAACATGCCGAAGGGATAATTCTGGCGCAGATCATCCTTCAGGGTGAAGGGGAATTTCGCCAGATCGGCAAGGCATTTCAGATCATCCGGGTGAACGCCCCTGGCGTCAAAGGCGTCCTTGTAATGCTGCACATTGGTATAGGCATGGGCCAGGCTCCATTTGAGCCTTTCAAGCTGCAGGTTTTCAATCTCGTCGCGGCTGGCATTTTCAATGTCCGAATAGCCGATTTTCGCCATGTCCCTTACTCCCCCGAATATGGATGCCACCCCCGCAAGGGCGGGAGTCCCGGTTGTGTTTACGCCTGTTGCAAATCCTCTTTTGCCCCGGCCAGCTCATAACCCGCCGCCAGCGCTTCAAGATTAAGATCAAGAAACCGCGCCGGAACGCTGCTCCGAACAGCCGATTCAAGCTCGTTTTCAGAGCAAAACCCCGCAAAAGCATTGATCGCCCCCAGGGCGATGATATTGGCGACCCTTATATTGCCAAGCTCGCGGGCCTTGCGGGTCAGCGGCAGGGCCATGCCGGATTTGGGCGGGGTTTTCACCCGTTCTGAATCCACCAGCACCAGGGCGTCCTTGCCCAGGATATCTTCTGAAGCCCCGGCGGCGCATTCGTCAAGGATGAGCAGGATATCCAGCGAGGCGGCAAGCGGGTAATCGGGCGTGCCTTCATCAATCACCAGGTCAGAACGGCTCATGCCGCCGCGCGAAGTCGGTTCATAACTTTGCGACTGGGCCACATGGGCGCCGGTATTGATAAACACCTGCGCCAGGATGCGGGCGGAAAGTTGCAGGCCCTGCCCGCCCGAGCCGCTGAGGCGGATTTCACGATGCTGGATCATTTTTGATTGCCCCTGATTCTTTCCACGTTTTTCCGGTACATCTCGCCATATTCCGGCCGCTCGTTTTTCTCCAGAACCCCGGTGGGGAACGGGTTGGGGCGGAACGGATTTTCAACCGTGTTGGCGCGCTCGCCCATGCCATAGCTTTCCGGGCGCATCCCGGCCTTCTGGCTCAATACCATTTCGGGTGAATTGCCAAGGGCATTCTTGCGGCCAAAAATCTCGGTGCAGTCGGAGATGATCTCAAGGAATGAAAATCCCTTGTGTTCAAGACCTTCACGGACCAGGTCCTTCAGGGTTGGCACCTGAAGCGTGGCCTCGCGGCCAACAAATCCGGCCCCGGCGGCTTTCGCCAGCGCACAGGCGTCAAAGACCGGCTCCTGATTGCCATAAGGCGTCGTGGTGGTATAGCGGGTCTCGGAGGTCGTGGGCGAGACCTGCCCGCCGGTCATGCCATATACCTCGTTGTTGAGCATCAGGCAGGTGATGTCGAGATTGCGGCGGCAGGCATGAATGAGATGATTGCCGCCAATGGCCAGCGAATCCCCGTCGCCGGTAATCACCACCACTTTCAGATCCGGCCGGGCCAGCGCCAGACCGGTGGCAAAGGCCAGCGGTCGGCCATGGGTGGTATGAAAGGTGTTGGCGTCGATATAGGCCCCGAGACGGCCCGAACAGCCAATGCCCGAGACCACCGCCAGATCGTCCTTGGCGATCTTCAGCTCGTCCACCGCCCAGAGCAGCGCTCTTAGCGCCATGCCGTGGCCGCAGCCGGGACAGAGAAAATGCGGAAACAGGTCAAGCCGCAGATATTCATTGATGTCAAAGCTTTCGGCTGTGCTGGCAACCATATCAGGCAACCTCCTCGATGCGGCGCAGGATCTGGGCCGGGGATATGGCGACGCCGTCCTTGCGGGTGAGCATGGAAACCGGAGCCGCGCAGATGCGTTCGATCTCAAGCCCCAACTGGCCGGCATTCATTTCCGGCACGATGATTTTTTTTGCCCCCTTTGCCGCCTTGCGAAGGGCATCTTCAGGGAAAGGCCACAAGGTGACAGGGCGGAACAGCCCGGCCCTGATGCCCTTTTTACGGGCGCTTTTCACCGCGGCCTTTGCTGCCCGGGCGCTGATGCCGATGGTGGTGATGAGAATCTCGGCGTCATCACATTCAAGGCATTCACAAGATTCAATCAGCCCGGCATGGCGCTCCAGCTTGCCCAGCAAACGCGTCATCACCGCGTCAACCCGCTCCGGGTCCTGGGTCGGGAAGCCGTTTTCATCATGGGTCAGGCCGGTGGTGTGGACCCGGTAGCCATCCCCGGGCCGGGCCATGGGCGGGATCATGTCCTCGTCCGCCCTGTAGGGCAGATATGTCTGCTTGTCCTCATCAGCCCATTTGCGGGTGGCAAGCTGCTCTTCCGCCGGGGGGGTCAGCTCGATGCTTTCCACCAGGTGGCCAATCACCTCGTCGATCAGCACGATGACCGGCACCCGCAGGCGTTCGGAAAGGGCAAAGGCGCGGATGGTCTCGCTGTAAACCTCCGCCACCGATGCCGGCGCAAGGGCAATGATGGGGTGATCCCCGTGCGTGCCCCAGCGGGCCTGCATGATATCCCCCTGCGCGGGGCGCGTGGGCATGCCGGTGGAGGGGCCGCCGCGCATCACATTGGCAATCACGCAAGGCACCTCGGTCATGGCGGCATAACCGATATGCTCCTGCTTGAGCGAAAATCCCGGCCCACTGGTCGCCGTCATGGCTTTCACGCCGCCCATGGAAGCCCCGATCACCGCGCCCATGGAAGCGATCTCGTCTTCCATCTGGATAAACACGCCGCCCACCCTGGGCAACTCGCGCGACATGCCCTCGGCAATTTCCGAAGACGGGGTGATGGGATAACCGGCATAAAACCTGCATCCGGCGGCAACCGCCCCCAGGGCGCAAGCCTGATTTCCCTGAATATTTTGCAATTTGGTCATGAAACAGCCCCGTATGCCCGCTTTACGTCATTCCTGCGAAGGCAGGAATCCAAACCGGGTTTTTCACATGTTGACAGTTTTTCCTGGTTTCCTGCTTTCGCAGGAATGACGCGTCGTGTTGAAATCCATTTAATCATGAACAGGCCATTTTCTTATGATTTACGCAGGCGCTTCAGCCTGATTTTCAGTTTTGACCTTGATGGCAAAATCCGGGCACAACCATTCACACAGGCGGCAACCGGTGCATTTGTCGGGATGCGCCATTTGCGCAACCTGATCGGCGTTCAGCACAAGGCAACGTTCGGGGCACATTTTCACGCAAATATCACAGCCCTTGCACCAGGCCCCGGTGATTTCCAGCCGTGATTTTGAAGCCTTGTGGGCTTCTGGCAATTGCGGGCGGATACGCGGCGGGGGGATATCGGCATTCTTGCTCCACTCACGCCCCAGAAGGAAGGCTTTCTCGTTCACCTCGCGGGTTCTGGGCGGCACCATCATGGCGATAACCTCCTGCCAGTCCTCAACCGGGAAATCAAGAACCGTTGAAAGCACACCAAGAAGGATGGTATTGGCGGCCCGCACATTGCCAAGCTCATCCGCCATGGCGCTGGCGTCAAGCGCATAGCCGCGATGGATCTTGCTCACCACCTCATCAGGCGTTTCGCGCGAATAGGCCATGACAGCGCCGCGTTCGCGGTTAAGGCAGGCAAAGGGCGGCACGATCTGCTGGGTATCGGCAATGAAGGCGCTGGTCTTGGCATTGAGATGCTCAAGCCAGCGCATGCCCTCGGCCCATTCCAGCGCCAACAGGATATCGGCGCTGCCCCTGGGGATGGTCGGCGACCAGACCTCGGGGCCGAAACGCACATGGGAGAACACCGAGCCGCCGCGCTTGGCCATGCCGTGGACTTCCGATTGCTTGACCTGGAACCCGCGGCGCTGGCACAAGAGCGCCAGCACCTTGGAGACCATGATAACACCCTGTCCGCCCACGCCGACAATCAGCACATTGGTGGCGCTGGCCGCGCCCTTGTCTTTTGCTTTTTCGATGTTCATTGCGAGGCTACCGGCTTGATACAATCTGAAGGGCAAACCTGGGCGCATAATGTGCAGCCGATGCAGGTGGGTTCATCAATGGTGATCTTGTGATGCCCATCATGCCATTCATCGGACCAGACCAGCGACGGGCAGCCCAGATTCATGCAGGACTGGCAGGCGATGCACTTGGCGGCATCCACCTGCAGGGCCGGACCTCTGATCTTCACCGGGTCAAGTACGCAGGGCCGGTCGGAAATCACCACCGAGACCCCCTTGAACTCGCTGGCCTCGCGGAAGGTGCGGAACATGGCCCCCACATCATAGGAATCGACCTTCTTGATCCATTTCACGCCAATGGCGCGGCACATCTCTTCAAAATCAACCCGGTGGGTGGCAATGCCGCGCAAGGTGACGCCGGTGGCGGCATGGTCCTGCCCGCCGGTCATGGCGGTGATGTGGTTATCAAGGATAATCACCGTGATATTGGCGTTGTTGTAAACCGCGTCAATCAGCGGCGGAATGCCCGAATGTAAAAAGGTGGAATCGCCCAAAGTGGCGATGATCGGCCTCTCATTCAGCCCGGCCTTGGCCATGCCCACCGCATTGGCGATGGACGAGCCCATGGCGACGCAGGTATCAATGGCCTGCAAGGGCTTGACCGCCGCCAACGTGTAGCAGCCGATATCCCCCGCCACCCGGGCTTCAAGCGCCCGCACCGCCATGTAGGTGGAAGTGTGAGGGCAGCCCGAACACAGCACCGGCGGGCGGCCGGTGGGGGTCACCTCCACATCAACCTCGATATCTTTTGGCAAAGGCTCAAGAATGCCCGCGGCCTCAAACCCGGCGCGGACGATCTCGGGCGAGAACTCGCCGGTATGAGGGAACCATTTCTTGCCTTCGACCTCGATATTCATGCTGCGGATGGCGTCCTCGACCACCGGTTCAAGCTCTTCAACAACGAAGACCCGGTCAAGATCCGCGCAAAATTTCGCTATGGTTCTTGCCGGCAAGGGGTGGGCTGCCGCCAGCTTGAGAACATGGGCCCCGGGCAAAACCTCCTTCACATAGGAATAGGCCACGGACTGGGTGATAACGCCATAATCGGTGTTGCCCTTGTCGATCCGGGTGAGCGGCGAGGCATCGAAATACTCCCCGAGCCCTTTCTCGCGCTCGAACAGCAGGGGATGGCGCTGGCGCGCATGAAGGGGGATCATCACGTTCTTTGAAGGATCTTCGATGAACGGCCTTTTGGCTACTTCAAGACGCTCGGCCATTTTCACCACCGAGCGGGTATGGGAAAGTCGCGTCGTGGAGCGCACGATGACGGGGGTGTCAAATTCTTCCGAAATATCAAAGGCGATACGGACAAATTCCAGCGCCTCTTGCGCATCGACCGGTTCCAGGACCGGGATTTGCGCCAGCCTGGCGTAAAGGCGGGTGTCCTGTTCGTTCTGCGAGGAATGGATGCCCGGATCATCGCAAACGATCAGCACCAGCCCGCCATTGACCCCGATATAGGTCTGCGACATCAGCGCATCGGCGGCCACATTCAGCCCCACATGCTTCATGACACAGGCCGCGCGCACCCCGGCAAACGAAGCCCCGGCGGCAACGTCAAAGGCAACCTTTTCATTGGTTGCCCACTGCGCCTCGATATCCTCCACCGGATAACGCGCCAGGTTTTCAAGAATCTCGGTGCTGGGTGTTCCCGGATAGGCCGAAGCCACCTTTGCGCCTGCCTCCCATATGCCGCGCGCCAGAGCTTCATTGCCCATCAGCGGACGAATGAGATCGCTCTCCTTCGCGGCCTTTTTCAAGGCAGCCTTGTCATGCTTCATACCGTACAACTCCCAAAATGCTTCTTCGCGGCCTTGCTTGCCCCCATCGGGGCGTGAACTTGAAGACTATATAAAAGCTATAATGTCAATTGTACATATTGGGTAGGTTGCCGAT